>CANKHS010000040.1 GCA_947481755.1 Actinomycetota bacterium
AAGTTGTCGCGAATTCGCGAAGTGGTCTTGGGCGCGCAGGACGGTTTGCTGGTGCCGCTCGGTGTTGTGACCGGCATGGCCGCCGCTCACCCCTCACAGTCGCTGATCGTCGTCGCCGGACTTGCCGAAGCCTTTGCGGGTGCTGTCGCAATGGGGAGTGGCTCGTATCTCGCGAGTGAGGCAGAAGAAGGTCTCTACCAGGCGGAGATTCTCGACGAGGGCGAGGAAATCGTCGAGCACTTCGAACGCGAGGTCGCAGAGCTCGCGATCATCCTCGAACACGAGGGTCTACCACGCACTGACGCCGAACAGGTCGCACAAGGACTTGCCGCAAACGAAAACGTTTTCTTGCGCACGAAGATTCAGAAGGAACTCGACCTCTCCCCGGACGCCGGTGGCGAGGCGCTCGGCGACGCCTTCGTCGTCGGTGGGACCTACCTGGGCGCCGCGATTATTCCGCTTTGGCCGTACCTCCTGTTTGACATCAATACCGCGCTCGTCATCAGCCTGATCTGCACCATGATTGCCCTGTTTACGCTCGGCATCGCCAAGGGCAAGGTCGCGCGACTCGCGCTATTCCAATCTGGCGCCAAGGTCGTCGTGATCGGCGCGATCTCGGCTGGCATCGGCTTCGCCGTCGGCCACATCGTGTCGACGTACTTCAGCTAAGCCGTTCGTTCCCAATCGACCAGAGCGCGACGCATTGCGTTACGAACGATCGTCACGCCCTCGTCGACACCCATCCCCGGCTTGGCGAGCACCTGGTCGGCCTCAACCGCGAGAGCCACCTGTGCGCTGGCGATTGCGCTGACCTCGGTCTCGGCGCAGGAGCCACCAATGAAGACTCCCAGGCCCGCGTCGCGGCAGATCTGTGCTGCAGCGATTGCCTCGGTCAAACAGCCGAGGTCGGGCATTTTGATCTGGATCAGGTCAACGGCTTCGGCGGCAACAAACTGCGCCACGTCGGCATCGGTGTTGCAGAACTCGTCTGCGACCAGCGCGACAGAGACGCCGCGCTCGCGCAGCGTGGAGCGCAGGCGCGCAAGCAGTTCGACCGTCTCGGAGACATCGGCGCCATAACACGGCGACTCGACCGCGAGGTCGAGCCCTCCCGCGGCTGTCTCCGCGGCCGCGAGGAACGTCGCCATGCGGTCGACGTCGAGCGAGACGACCTGCCCGAGCATGCCGTAGACGTCGAGATGCAGGGACGGGCGATAGTCGGCCGGACCCAACTCGTCGACGCGTCGACGCAACCACGCCACGTAGTCCAGAAACCGCTGTCCATCGTGCCCAAACGAATCGAGCGAGTTGAAGAGCCCGTGCGGCAAGACGTCGACAGCCCGCAGGATCATCCGGTCCGCGTTCAGCTCGCGCTCGTCGCCGGACTGGGCATAGACGGGCAACAGCTCCGGCTCGGTGAGGCCCGTAATCTGCGCGAGAATCCGCAACGGACTGCTCCCCGCCTCGGCAGCGGTGGCGTTGAGGAGCGCCTGACTGATCCCATAGCGAACGGCGGTGTGGAGCGGGCGACCATCGAACCGCAACTCCTCGATCAGTCGACAACCTGTAGCGAAGTCGAACTCTCCGGCTCGTTGTAGAGCCAGCGCCGCGAAATCGACCTCAACGCCAAGCACGGCTGGATCGACCGGGGCATCCCGGCCACCGACACCCGCGTATTGGACCGAAACGGCGTCGCCCCATCCAACCGCGCCTGCCGTGGTCTCAATCCGCAGCAGCATGGCCCGCGACGGACTGCGGACTGCGCTGTGGCCGGGCGTGATCGGGTCGCCAAGGTACGTGAAACCATCGTGCTTGGCGCCCGCGCGGATCGCCATCAGATCATCGGCATAGAACGCTGCCTCGCCTGGCACCGCATCGAGCCACGCAAGCTGGGGCATCGCTCAGCCCTCGAGCGCCAGGTCGAGCATGCGCTCCATCTCGTCGAGGCCCTTGCCCCACGTCGCTGCATCGGCCAGATCGATCCCGAAGGCACCAAGCTGCTCGCCCGGCGACTTGCTGCCACCCGTTGCCAAAAAGTCGAGGTACGGACCGACGAAGGCGTCACCGTCTTCGCGATAGAGCGCGTAGAGGGTGAGGCTCGCGAGGTGAGCAAAGGCGTAGGCGTAGGTATAGAAGCGCGTGTTGATGAAGTGCGGGATGTAGGACCAGCCGCGACGGTACCCCTCGGGCAGCTCCATGGAATCCCCGTAGTAGGCCTTGTTGCGGGCGATCCAGAACTCGCCAAGCCGTTCTTTCGTGAGTGCCTGGCCCTCGCTGCGAGCGCCGTAGGCGTCCTGTTCGTACCGCACCATCATCGTCTGCCGGAAGACCGTCGCAAACCCCGACTCGAGCTCCTGACGGATCAGGGCCATCCTGGTCGTGGCATCGGATTCCTCAGCCAGCATGCGGTCGAACACGAGCAATTCCGCGAACGTGCTTGGCACCTCGCAGAGCGCCAACGGGGCGTGCATCGAGAGCGCGGTCTGGCGTTCACTCGAGAGCGCAAAGTGCATGCCGTGCCCGAGTTCGTGCGCGACGGTCATCAGGTCGCGCAACGTGTCGGTGTGGTTGAGCATGATGAACGGCTGCGCGTCCTGAGCAACCGACGCACAGAAGGCTCCCCCACGCTTGCCCTGCCGCGGCTCGGCATCCACGCGCTGTTCAGCGAAGACGCTCTTCGAGACACGCAGAATTTCGGGAGAGAAACGCCCGAACGCGTCCTCCACAATCTCGCAGGCCTCGACGTACGGCATCGCCCGCCCCTCACCTAGCGGCGCGTACTGATCGGCGAGATGAAGCTTCTCCAGCCCCATCAGTTCAGCTTTCTTCGTAAACCAGCGCTGCGCCATGCCGTAGCGCGACTCAATCGCCTCCATCATCGCGTCGACCCAGGCAGGCTCGAGCTCGTTCGAGAGATGCCGCGGTGCGATCGGCGAGTCGTAGCCGCGCAGCCGATCCATCGTGAGGCGATCCGCGACAATGCTGTCGTAGCAGGTCGAAAGCACGTCGCCATGGGGCTCGAGCGCCACGTACAGCGTCTCGAGCGCTGCCAGCCGAACCGGGCGGTTGGTCGTGTGGACGTACGACAACAGTTCGTCGACCGTCTTCTCGGTCTCCCCCGTGCCGTCGTCGAACGGTGCACGAATGTTCGAGACCGTCTGCGCGAACAGGTTCTGCCAGGCGGACACGACCGGCTCGCGCTCGGACAGCATTCGCTCCTGGTCATCCGGCAACACGTGTGGACGGAAGCGACGCTCCGACGACAGGTGATGGCGATTAGCTGCCAACTCGGGTGCATCAATCAGTGGCTGAGCGACCGCATCGTCTACGGCGATCCACTCGAGATCGAAGAAGCGCAGCGCGTTGCCCGCGCGCACCATGCCTTGATCGACGACGGTCTCGAAATCGCGAGCCTCGTCGTCATTGACGTCGACGCTGCGGCGCAGGCCAACGTAAGAGCCAACGCGGTGCAGCGCGTTGCTGATCTCGGCAAGCTCGGCCAGAGCGGCGGCCAGACCGGTCGCATCGAGCGTGGCAACGGTGCCGCGATAGGTGGCATCAAAGGCCTCTGCTGCCGCGATCGTCTCCGTGAGCAACTGTTGTGCCGCCGCAACATCGGAGCAGATCAGCGAGAGGTCCCAGCGGACACCCGCTGCGTTTGGTCCGGATGGCGTGATGGCAGTCATGGCTGAAGTGTTATCGATCGAGCCCGGCGAGTCGACGCTGTGCGAGCAGAAGAGCCAAGGAACTCGTCGCCGCCAAAATCTCGCCACCAATCATCGCGATCGCATCTTCCAACGGCATCGCGATCGGCACCGTCGGCTCGTGCTGTTCGGCCATGGGATCCGGCACGCAATTGTGCGCTAAAAAGATGTAGCCGCGCTCGTTCATGCGACCGGGGCTCGTACAGAACTCGCCCAACGATTCGATTTCGTCCGACCGCAAAAACGTCTCCTCGCCGAGCTCGCGGCGAGCGCAGTCGAGCGGATCCTCATCCGCATCAAGCGCGCCGGCAGGCACCTCTAGGGTCTCGAGACCCATCGCGTAGCGGAATTGACGCACCAGCACGACGTCGCCATTCGGCAGTAGAGGGACAATTTTTGCGAATCCCGGAGAAAGGATTAGTGGAAACTGATATTCGCGACCTTCCGGTGTGCGAACGTCGTGTTCCTCAATGCGAACTAGGTCGTCATGGAGCACACGCCTGCCAAGGGTTTGCCACTCGTTTGGTCCCTGATGTTCCACCTCTGCACTATAGGGCTGGCGCCAGAGCAGGTATTATTGAGTCTCGATGCGCGTCCGTCCTGCCCTCCTCGTCCTCACGGCAATCGCTGTGATCGTGATCGCTGGCTCCGCTGTCCTTCATCGGACCAGCAACACCGCAACTGCGGCGAGCAAGGCAGCAGCGCCAGTCGCTGTCACGAAAACGCTCAAACCCGTCAAAACCGTTCCGACGTTGACGCTGCCGGATCCCCTGCCAAATCGCACCGTTCGTGTCCCGATTTTGATGTATCACCGCATTGCGGTTCTAGCCGGCGACGAGCCCGCCGTCACCGTTGGTCTGACCGTTGATCCAGGAGAGTTTACGCTCGAGATGCAATGGCTAAAGGACAACGGCTTCACGTCAATTACGCAGATGCAACTCTACGAAGCGCTCGAATTGGGTAAGCCACTGCCTGCCAAGCCCGTGCTGATTACCTTCGACGACGGCTACCGCGGCATCGCGACGACGGCCGCACCAATCATGACGCGCGTTGGCATGGTCGGAACCGCGTATGTAATCACGGATCGCATTGCCCAGCTCAAGAAGACGGCGCCCACGTGGATGACGTGGCCGCAATTGCGGACACTCGAGCAGCGCGGCTGGGACATTGGGTCGCACACGGTGTCGCACACGGAGATTCCACACATGTCAACCGAGGCGGCCCTCAAAACGTTGCGCGGCTCCCGCCTGGCACTCGAAAAGCATCTTGGTCACCCGGTGCAATGGTTTTGCTACCCCGCCGGATCCGTCAACGCAGCTGCGGTCGCCGACGTTAAGCAGGCCGGATACGTATTGGCGACCACGACGAAATCGGGCGTTGAACACTCTGCGACCGATCCACTCGAACTAAGCCGTATCCGCGTCGCTAACGACACAGGCGTCCGCGGCCTCGCCGCTGCCCTCTCGTCTTAGCGCGACGAATCAGCAAATACGTCGAGATTCGCCGTGCCAACGCGAGTAGCTCCCGCAGCAATCAAGGCAGCCACCTCATCAAAGCCGCGTATGCCGCGCACAGCCTTGATGCCAACTCCTGCTCCTACCTCCTCGCGCAACAACTCGATATCGAGCGTGTTATCCGGTTCCGGAACGAGTCCGGACGACGTTACGACCATGTCGATCTCTGCCGCCGCAACCGCGCGCACCAACAGGCGCAGCGTGCGATCGTCGTACACGCCCGTCTCAATCACAGCGCGAACGAGGACCTCTGCGCGCACCTCGCGCGCCTCGGCAACGCAGCGCGAGAGCTCATCGCGCACGTGATTCGGGTTGCCCGAGCCAAAACTGGCAAGATCGACCACGATCTCAAGTTCCTGCGCACCGTCCTCCAAGGCCCTCCGGCCCGCAAGGGCCTTGATCGATGGTCGATCGCTACCAAACGGATGGGAAATCAGAGCGACGAGCTTGACGTCAGACCCCGTGAGCGCGGCATGAGCAGTACCAACATGGGTCGGTGGTACGCAGACGGCGGCCACGTGGGCGTGCTTCGCTGCATCACAAAAAGCCGTGCACTCGGTCGCCGAGACGCGCGGTCGCAAGAGCATCAATTCGATCGATTTTGCTCCATCGCCAGTGCGTCTCGCCATACGTAGAGCGTACCCGTCATACGTGACCCCGGTCGCTTCACAACACTCGTATCTCGTCTACGATTCGACGTCCACGTAATGAACGACTTCCGCGACCAGAAACGTTACGACGCGCACCAAGAGGCGATGCGCAATTCGCGCCGAGCTAAACAGCGCGCGAGTGCGCGTGCCACGCAGCGCAAACGACGGATGGTCCTGATTGCAGTTCTGCTGATTCCCGTTGCAATTGCAGCCTTTGCCTTCACCTGGAGTCGAGACAGCGATGCGCCAAAGAAGGCGATCAAGCAGGCAGTGACGCTGCCAAAGCAGTCTGCCGCCGAGCAGGCCGTAGGTGGTCATGTGGCGATGCCCGATCACGTCCGTGGCGTGCACGTCACCAGTTACGCCGTCGCTACCTCCGGCATGTTCGAGCCGATCATGGCGCTTGCCGATCCCAAGGTCGGCATGAATGCGATCGAAATCGACATCAAAGACGAGCGCGGCGAGGTTGCGTTTTCCACACCAATTCCGCTCGCCAAGGAATCTGGCGCACACATGAACATCTACGACCCGGTCAAGGTCTTGCGACGAGCACACGACGCCGGGCTGTACGTCATCGGCCGCATTGTGACCTTTCAGGATGGCTACGCCCCCGGTGCCGCGCCAGCGAACGGTGTCCACACACGCCGCGGCACGTTGTGGAAGAACAACCTTGGCATCACGTGGCTCGATCCCACCAATGAGGCAGCGTGGGAGTATCCGATTCAGTTGGCTGCCTACGCGGCCGAACTGGGCTTCGACGAGATCATGTTCGACTACGTGCGGTATCCCACTGACGGTAACGCGGCTGACATGGTTTTCCACGACCCGGGCCGCAGCCGCGACGACACGATCACGTCATTTCTAAAGCGGGCATCCAACACGCTCAAGCCCCTTGGTGTGCGTGTCTCGGCTGCCATGTTTGGTCTTGCTGCGACCAACGATCTTGGCATCGGCCAGAAGCCCGGCAAGCTACGCAACACCCTCGACGCTGTCTACCCGATGGTCTATCCCTCCCACTTCACCGACGGACAGTTCGGCATTGCGAAGCCGGGCGACACACCGGGCCCAACCGTTGCAGCAGCCCTCTCCGACTGGCGTCGCCGAACCAACGGCGGCACGGTTCAGATTCGACCGTGGCTCCAAGACTTCACCCTCGGCGGGATTCCTTACGGACTGCCACAGGTGCAGCAGCAGATTGATGCTGCTGACAGCGTGGGCGCCGGCGGCTGGCTGCTCTGGAACGCCACCTGCTCGTACACAGCGGGCGTCTTCGCCGGTACCAACGGCCAGCCGTAGCCCTACGGGCCGAGCCGGTCGAGCAGTGCCGGATCGTCGCGCCAGCCACTCTGAAAACGCACGCGCAGGTCGAGCATGACCTTGGCACCGATGACTCGCTCAATGTTTGGTCTCGCCGAGGTGCCGATGGCGCGAATCATTGAGCCGCCGGCGCCAATCACGATGCCCTGCTGTGACTTGGAGTCCACATAAATCGTCGCCTCGATACGGGCAGCGCGCTTCTTCGTCGGCGCCTCGTATTCCTCAATCACGACGGTGAGCGCGTGTGGCACCTCATCGCGAAGTCGCCGCAAGGCCTGTTCACGAATGAGTTCAGCGATCTGGAGACGCACCGGGTCCGAGGACTTGGCGTCATCCGGAAACAGTGCTGGTCCCGGAGGAGCCATCCGAACGAGGTCATCCACCAAGGCCTGGACACCGTCGCCGTCAATCGCCGAGATCGGATGCAACTCCGCAAAGTCGCCCAACTCAGCAGCAGCACCGATTGCACGGCCAATGCGCTCTGGCGACATGCCATCGGTCTTATTGACGACGATAATTACCGGCACGCCGGCAGCGAAGGCCGCCTCGGCGCTGGCACGGTCGCCACCACCGATCGACTCTGTGCCGTCGAGGACAAGCAAGACCAGGTCGACATCGGAGAGCGTTTCGCGCACGCTACTAGCCATCCGCTCGGTCAGTCCATCGCGGGGAATCTGAATGCCAGGGAGGTCGGCGAGCACAAGCTGCCACCCATCGCCATGGGCAATCCCAGCGATGCGGCGCCGCGTCGTCTGCGGGCGATTCGACGTAATCGTCACGTGTTGGCCAACAATCGCGTTGACGAGCGTGCTCTTACCAACGTTGGGGCGACCGGCGAGGCCAATGAGTGCGCAGCGAAATTCCACGCTTGCAGGGTACGTCACCCGACGATTTGTCTCGACGGCAACCCCAGATCCAGTACTCTGCCGCTCAGAGTTCATGAGCACCTTGCCCACCGCCCGCGACACCGTCTTTGCCCCCGTGCAGGTGGAGGGCGCCGTGGAGAAAATCGTTCGCCGCCTCGGTGAGGCGATCGGCACTGGCCTATTGAGCCCGGGAGAACGGCTGCCGTCCGAGCTCGAGTTGGCCGACCGCCTCAACGTTGCTCCGATGACGCTCCGCCAGGCGCTGGCGATTCTGCGGGACGCCGGCTATGTCGAGACAAGACGTGGTCGTGGCGCCGGCACGTTCGTTGCGGCCACCATCGCCACTCCCCTCGGCTCGACCGGCTGGGTCCCCACCGAACCCGAACTGCGCGACCTCGTCGACTGGCGACGAACCATCGGTGCCGAGAGTGCGGCTCTCGCTGCCACGCGTGCCGATGACCAGAAGCGGACGCGGATTGTCGCGGCCGCCCAGGTCGCCGATTCGGCGGCATCCGGCGCCTACGGTGGCTATCGGGTGGCAGACGCTGCGTTTCACATCACGGTTGCGGAGGCGAGTGGAAGCGCGCGCCTCGTTGTGGCCGAGACGGCCATTCAGTCGGAGTTCAACGCCATCTTTGGCTCACTGCCCGGGACGGATTCCACGATGGCCTTGCGGATCTCGACGCTCGGACACGATCCGATCGTCACAGCGATTCTTGCGGCCGATCCCGTGAGGGCTCGGCAGGCGATGGAGCACCATGTCGAGTCAACCTATGACTGGATCGTCGGCCTCCACCTCGGCCGGCTCTAGAGACCGATGCTTGCTTCCTGAACCCTAGTATGTAGAGTTCTACGGATGTCCTCGGTTCAAACAAAAATCAACGCGCCAGAGCTGCCGTTTCTCGACATCAACGACCCCAACTTTTCGATTCGGTCGGACAGCGTGCGTGACGCCCGCACAGCGGGTCCCTATGCGCGCACCCCCTATGGT
>CANKHS010000041.1 GCA_947481755.1 Actinomycetota bacterium
AGCGCGACCTGCTCGTACGTATCCGTGTCCATCATCACGACGGCGGTACCGTCGTCGTAGAGGAACTGCATGTCGGAGACGCTCGTCAGGATGCGCGCGAACTTCTCGCCGGCGCGGAACGTGCGATCGACGACTGCGCCGTTCTCGAAGTTCTTCAGCTTCGTCCGCACGAACGCCCCGCCCTTGCCGGGCTTGACGTGCTGGAACTCGACGATGCGATACGTCGTGCCGTCGACATCGATGTGCATGCCGTTCTTGAACTGATTCGTGGAGACCATTTCCGCCATGCCGGCAGGGTAGCGATCTGCGGCGCCCCGGGGGTCAGACCCCGGGGCGCCGCAGACGAATCAGGGTCTACCCGGTGACGCCGCTCGGGGTCATCACTCCAGCCGCGACGCGCAGCGGGGTTGGATCCTTCGCCGGTCCGGCGTTGGAGGCTCGCACGGTGCCAAGGGCCTTGACGCTGCCCTGGCGGACGGCCACGACGAGGATCGTCCGATCGACGCAGGCTCCCTTGGCAAGCGTGCCGGTGCTCCACACCGCGGTACCGCTACGGACGGTCGCGCCACGCGTCTGCACGACGGCGAACCCTGCAGGAATCGGCAGGTCAATAGTCGTGTTCACGGCACTCGACTTGCCGATGTTGCACGCATGCAGCTTGATCACGGTGCGCTGCCCCGGGATCAGGTCCGGGACGGTCGCGGTGGTGCGGATGTCGAGCCGCGGCAGCGGCCCGATCAGCCGCGGGTGCAGCGACGAGCGCACGCGGGCGCCCGTGGTTGTCGAGACCCGGTAGTCAACCGGCGTAGCCGTACCGACAAAGGAGGGCAACGGCTTGAAGGAGACGCTGCCGTTCGTCGGATTGACGGTGTACGTACCTTGGTCGGGGATCACGACCGTCGTACCCCACTTGCCCGTTTTCGGATCCTTGATCACGACGCTCGACGGCACGAATGCGCCGCTCGTGACCGTGTCGTTAACGAGCGCGGGCAGGATCAGCGTCTGTCCCTGCTTACCGGCTGCGAAATTGGGATTCGCGTACGGCGGCGGCGTGGTGACGACGGTGATCTGCACGTACGTATCTGCTGTCTTCCCCGTCGTGTCGGTTACCCGGTACGGCAGCGGCTTGGTCTTGCCCGTGAACGACGGCAGCGGGGTGAACGTGATCGCCCCCGATGTCGGATCGACGACGTACGTGCCCTCACCGGGAACCGTCACGCGGGTACCCCACGTACCGCTGGCAGGATCCTGGATGCGGACGCTCGAAGGCACAAGGCTCGCGCCGGGCGAGGCTGCGTCATTACCGAAGAGCGGCAGCAGTACGGGCGTCCCCTTGGGCGTCGTGGCGAAGTCTGGCTCCGCGATCGGATCCCGGGTCGTGTTGGGATTGGGGTTGACGGGGCTCGGCGACGTCTGGGGCGTGTACTGCCCGTCGACGACGGTTGTGCCGCCGACGGTGACGGTGCGCGGCGTCGCTGGCGTAGCGGTGGTCACCGCGTTGGGATCCATACCCGGCGTGGTGCCGAAGGACACTTTGTAGCCCGCTACGAGCGCCGCGAGACCAGGGAACGAGTAGTGCCCGTTCGCGTCGGTCGTCGCGGTCCCGATCGTGGTACCAGCGGCATCGGTGAGCGTGACGACGATGCCGGGGATCGGTGTCGTTGTGCCGTCTACGGTGGTTGTGCCCTCCAGAGCACCGAGGCACTGGCTCGCCGTGGCAGACGCCTGCGCGACCGTGGTCGTGCCGTTCGCGAAGGTCTCGGTACCTCCGCCGGTGGCCGCGGTGCCCGCGCCCGTGATGGTCGCGGAGACGGACGCCAGCGGATCGGCGTACTGGCCGGCGACCGTCGGGCAGCCGCCGGGCTGGGGATGCATCGTCAGGCACAGCTGCGGCGGGCCGCTGATCGACGTCAGCTGCACGATCGGTGCGGTGGCGTTGCGCCCGGTGAACGTAATTTCGAAGGTCGGGTTCGTCCCGGAGTTCGCGACGGTCAACGTCGACAGGTCGACCGAACCGCTTGCGAACGGTTGGGCGTTCCAGCCCGACACCGTTGTGCCACCGTTCTTGACCGTCAGGGTCGCAGAGGTGTAGGTGGTGCCGGACACCGCAATTGATTGCCAGCCGGTGACACCGTTGCGGCCACAGGTGACATCGGTGAGCACGCTTTGGGCCTGGATCGACGTCGTGTTCGGCGGCAGGCACCCGGCGTTGCCGCTGGCCAGGTCATACCCCTGGATCGATCCATCGTCCGTGGCCTTCCAGACACAGCCGGCGTTGTACGCATCGCCGGCCATCGTGTAGTTGAGGACGCCGGTCTTCGGCCAGCCGGTGCAAGCCGCGCTGGTCGTCACGTCGTAACAGTTGAGGAGACGATTGGCGCTGCCGCTGTTGTCGAGCGTCTCCCAGCTGGTGTTGCCCCAGATGTACTTTGTGCCGATGCGGACGGGGTTCTTGGCGATGATCCACCCGTACGTGCGTCCCGCGATGAACAGCGCATCGCGCAGGCCCGCGTTGACGACGGGCGCAGAGCCTGTTCCGAATGCCGTACCGCCAGGCTGGTAGCACGAGACGTTCGGCGTCGCACCCGTCGTGAGGGCTCGGAAGCAGATGCCCTGCGACGTGCCAGACGTGTCGACCTGTTCGTAGATGTACGGTCGCAGGCCGGGCAGCGTGATGGGCCAGCCGGCGCACGTGGTGCGGGTGGCGGGATCGAAGCAGGTCGCGATGGACGGGTTCGGCGTCGGCGTGGCGGTCGTGGCGGTGCCGGCGCCGTAGATCTTGCCGCCGATCGCGGCCAGTCCGGAACGGCGGTCTGTCACCGCGGAGTTGAGATTGGTCGCCGCGCCGCCGATGCCCGCGAAGGCGTACGGCTGCCCGGTGCAGGGCGCGCCGGCCCCGCTCGCCCCCTGCGTGTCGACGCACATCAGCTTGCCCGTCAGCGCCTCCCACGCGTAGAGCTTGCCGCCGACTTGGGCGAAATCGTTTGCGCAGTTGAGGGCCGCGCCGGCGGTATTGCCACAGCCGAGACCCGAGTTCGTCGGTGCCACAGATCCCGTCGATACAAAGCCGGTGCTGATCGAGCCGCCGCAGTACTGCGGCGTCGCGCCGGACACGTCAACACATACGAAGCCGGGACCAGCGCCTGCGCCGTTCGGCTTGGAGACGACGCCCCAGATGTGGTTGTAGGTCTCGTCGTACCAGCCCTCCACACGCGTGCCCGTCTCGAGCGGGGTGAGCATGAACGGGAATCCGGTGCAGTGGGTACCGTCGCGCAGGAAGCAGTCGAACGCGCCCTGATCGGTATTGTTCCTGCCGTTGTGGTGCCACATCGTGTAGACGCGCGTCGGACTGGTGAAGACGGTCCAGGAATCGCCACTGGCGTTCGTGCCGTTGATCGCCCCGCCGGAGGAGTCCTGGACGGTCGCGGTCGACGAGATGAGCTGATTGGAACCACTCGCGCCCGTCGAGGTCAGCGGGCCCGTCGCCTTGACACCACGAATCGCGGCCCAGCCCGCCGCCGTGCCGGGAGCCGCGCCGTACGTCGTGCCGTCGGCTGAGTAGGTGACCGTCCAACCCTGCGGCGCAACCACGTCGGATGCACCGGTGATCTGGGCGACGAGCGGATTGAACGTCTGCGTCAATTCGCCCGACGTCACCGTCGCATTCACGACCGGCGCCGTCGCCGTGACGACGGCATTCGGACCGGAGGCCGACGTCGTGAGAGTAACCGGCCCGGCCAGTGAGATGGCGGGCAACGCGGCGAGGGCAGCGAGGATGGCAAGGGTGGTGACGAAGCGCAGACGGGCAGACATGCATCCGAGGATCCGGGTAGATTCGCTCTACGCCAAGAGCAGGGGCGCCATTTGGGAACACGTGTACCGCAATTGGGTACACGCGTAACCTCTTCGCCCCCTCTACCCAGCGGTTTCGACGAGGTCCTTGGTGAACCCCGTCAGGATCTCGTGGCCGGACTCGGTTACGACGACGTGGTCTTCGATTCGGATGCCCCACTTGCCGGGGCGATAGATGCCGGGCTCGACGGTGACGAGCTGGCCTGCTGCGAGCACGTCCTCGGATCCCTTGCGCAGCGTCGGTGCCTCGTGAATGTCGAGGCCGGTGCCGTGTCCGAGGCCATGACCAAAGAGATCGCCGGCGCCAGCGGCCTCAATTACCTCGCGCGCCGTCGCATCGACATTGCCGCCGATCGCGCCCGGGCGCACGGCACCAAGGCCCGCGAGTTGGGCAGACAAGACGAGCGCATAGTCATCGGCAGCAGCCTGATCGGGAGCGCCACCCGCCGCAAAGGTGCGCGTGCAGTCAGAGCAGTAGCCACTCTCGCCTTGCGCGCCGATGTCGACAACGACCAGCGCACCTCGCTCGATGGCGACATCGCGCGGTTCGGCGTGAGGCAATGCGCCGTGAGCACCACTCGCCACGATTGGCTCGAAAGAGAGCGCAGGGAAGCCCGCCTCGCGAATCGTGCGCTCGATCTCCCAGGCGACTGCCACTTCCGTACGCCCAACCAGTTGGCCCTGCGCGATGTTGGTGTAGACAACTTCGAGAATGTCGGATGCGTGCCGCGTGGCCGCGATCTCAGTTGCACTCTTGACCAGCCGAAGCGCTTCGATCAGCCCCTCTTTCGCGACGAACTGAGAGCCACTTGGCAGGAGTGCCCGCAGCCGTTCGGCCAGCGCATACGGCATCGAGCCTTCAAAGCCAATGTTCGTGCAGCCCGGTGCGAACTCGGCCAATCGCTCGATCGTTTGCCCCGCGATATCGCGATCAAGGATTTCCACATCAAGCACGGCGCGAAGCGGCTCGACGGCATCTTGGTAGCGAAAATCGGTCACCAGCACAGCACGTTTGGCCGACAGCACAACGATGCCATTCGAGCCGGTATAGCCCGTCAGGTAGCGCACGTTGAAGAGGTTCGTCACGATCAGCGTGTCGACATCGGCCAGTTCCGCGACTGCTCGTGCGAGCCGCTGTGCGTGCTCAGACACCTGCCGTCTCCTGCATCAGCCAGTCGATCGCCTCGTGGTATCCGTCCGCACCATGGCCACTAATGCGGTGCGAGACGACATCGGCGATGACCGATTGGCGCCGCCACTCTTCGCGGGCATTGATATCGGACAGGTGAACCTCAACAACCGGGACGGTGACGATCTCCAGGGCGTCGCGCAGCGCGTAGGAGTAGTGCGTCCATGCACCCGGGTTGATGATCACGCCGCTCGCCCAACCACGGCACTCGTGAATATGGTCGATCAAGGCACCCTCATGGTTGGTCTGAAAGCAGCGCGCCGTCGTGCCTGCCGCGCGCGACCACTCATAGATCTTGCTTTCGAGCTCGCCTAACGTCAACGTCCCGTACTGCGCCGGGTCGCGCTGGCCAAGCATGTTGAGGTTGACTCCGTTAAAGACCGCGATCATGCCTGCAGTCTACGCACCTCCCTCCGACCCTCCGTTTCTAGCGATGTCTGGTTATCCCCCCAAAACACCCAGATTGTGTTCCGGAGCACCGAATCCGTGGTTAGATGCATCGCATGAGCAACGAGGCGATCACGGTTCTCGTCGTTGAGGACGATCAGTTCACCCGCACCACCCTCTGTGCAGCACTTCGTCATCACGGTCTGACCGTCGCGGGTGAAGCCAAGAACGCACGTGGCGGACTGGAGTTTGCAAAGCACGCGAATCCCGACGCTGCACTGCTTGATCTCGATCTCGGCGGTGGCCCCAGCGGCATCGACCTCGCCCATGCGTTGCGCCAACTCGATCCCGAGATCGGCATCGTGATCTTGACGACGTATGAAGATCCGCGCATGGCGGGCCACAGCCTCGCCACCCTGCCCGACAACACGAAGTATCTGCTCAAACGAGACCTTTCGGACAGTGCTGCGCTGCCACGCGCGCTCACCGAAGCCGTCGAAGCAGCGAAGGGTCAGGTGCGGGCAGCGATCACGCCTCCTCGCCCGCCGAGAGCGACAGCCAGCCTCACGGAGACGCAGCTTGAGGTAATGCGCCTCGTTGCGGAGGGCTATTCGAATGGCGGTATCGCCGAAAAACGGACCGTCACAGAGGGCGCCGTCGAGAAGATGATTCACCGTATCGGTAGGCAGTTGGCGATCGATACCGAGACCCAGAGCAACCAACGGGTGCTGATCGCGCGCGAGTATCTGCGACTGACCGGAGCACCTGTTCGCCGCGATGGCTGACGCAACGAGTTTTAGAGAGCGAACAGGTGGACGCTGGGCGTTTTCTCTCCCTGTCTGGATTCTCGCGGCCACCGCGTCGGCGGTGATCACGATCCTGACGTCGAATCCGACGCTGCAGTCGGAGGCCGGCAATGTTCGGACACTTGCCGCTGCGGGCGTTGGGACTGTCCTGATGGGCATTGTGTTTCTCGGTATTCGTTGGGTTCGCCCACCCGAGCACGACCTGTCGATCGAGGTCGTCATCGCGCTATCGGCACTGATCGGTCTCGTACGCGGACTCAGTACTGCATGGCTCCTCGGCCACATCGATGCACATCAGTTCGCCGCTGTAGCGCAACAGTTGATTGCGCCGATCTTGTTCGGAATCGTGGGAATTCCCATCTTCAATGCACTCGTCGAGGGAGTGCAACAACACCGTGCTGAGCGGGATGCACTCGTCGCACGACTGATTGAGTTACGCGAGCGGCAACTCCGACAGGAGCTCCTGAGTGAGACGATTACCGAGGCGCTCCTCGCCAACGTCTTGACCGCAACAGACGAAGCGCGTCTACAGGTGTCTGAGCGCCCAGCAGTGTCGTCACAGGCTGAGCGCCAACGACTCGCCGACCTCTTGCGAGCTACGGCGACGGGCTCAGTCCGTTCACTAAGTCACACACTCCACGAGCGCGCTGTGATGACTGCCATTCCTACGACTGGGTTCGTGGCAACCGTTCGTAACACACTGAACCAACGCCCACTGTGGCCGTGGCAGACCTCGCTCGCACTATCAGTCCTTACGTTTGCCAGTTCACTGACTGCGCTCGCGAATCTGAGTGAGCTTGCTTTCGGAGCCGTGGTGGTCGTGGCGCTTGGTGCTGCAATCGTGCAATTTGCCCTGACGTGGACAACACTTGCCGTGTTCTTGTCCCTTTCTCAGCGTGGCTTTCTGCCGCCCGTGATGGTCATCATCGGGGCGACCGTGCTCGCCGTTGCGCTGGGCTTGGCGCGAACCGTCGTGATGCTCAACGTCTTCGCTGGCGCATTTCCCACCGGACTGATTGTCGCCCAAGCAGTGATCGCGACATTGGCGATTCTGAGTGTCAACCTTGCCCTCGCATCGCAGCGTGGTCAAGCAGCAATTATGGAGACGCTACGCCACTCGATTGACGAATCTGAGGTCGATGAGATCGCGCGGAGTCGCGAGCTCGCACGCACGAGCCGCTCACTTGCGCAGTACGTCCACGGAACACTCCAGTCTCGGCTCTTAGCCGCTGCATTGGCGATCGAACAGGCGGAGCGCGACGAAACTCCAGGTTCGTTCGATGCCGCGATTGAGCAGGCTGTCGATGCGCTGTCGTTGTCCAACGCGCTGGCGTCACCGAGTCGAGAACTCGCCCCCGCCGTCCAAGAAACCGTCGAGTTGTGGTCAGGGTTCGCGACCTTCACCATCACGCTCGACGAATTTGAGCCACCACTTGCGCCCTCTGTCGTCGAGGATGTGTGTCTGATTGCCGAAGAAGGCATTGCCAACGCGATGCGGCATGGGCGAGCCACGGCAATCGATGTGGTGGTGTTCAAGCACGACGATGCGGTTGTGCGCGTCGTTGTCACAGATAACGGAATCGGCCCACAAGGCGGGCCTCGAGGTTTCGGCTCGGCGCTCTTCGACCTCTCCGGCGCTAATACGTGGTCTCTGACCCGACGCCTCGATGGTGCCGGCTCGTTACTTTCGGTCCGGGTCGCGCGATTCGCGCCCTACCTCGCTCCTGCACCCGACTAGCGGTTGCAGGCCGCAGCAACGGCGGCCTCGACGACCGTATCGTCAAGATCAACACCCCAAACGGCACGCCCTGGAGCCTCGAGGAGTACGAACTTCGTACGACCAGCGCTGCGCTTCTTGTCGGAACGCATGGCGTCGAGGACCGCCTCAATCGAAACGTCTTCGGCAACCGTCGGTAGCCCCTGACGCGTGAGGACGCCCGTCACCTCGTCGGCCACAGCGGAATCGAGGCCCGCGTGCTCGACCGACAGCGCGAGTGCCGCGACAAGGCCGATCGCGATCGCCTCACCGTGGAGATAACGGCCCGCTGCTGCGTGCTCAACGCCATGGCCGATTGTGTGCCCGAGGTTGAGGATGGCGCGCTCACCGGCCTCCTTCGGGTCTGCTGCCACGACACGGTTCTTGAGCGCGGCAGCGCGGCGAATCAGTGTCGCCTGCGCCTGATCCTCGCCACGGGTCGACGGCCACTTGCGGATCAGTCCCCACAGCGGATCACCGGCGAGCAACCCCGACTTGAGTGCCTCCGTAAAGCCAGCTGCCCACTCGCGCTGTGACAGCGTGCTGAGCAGCGTGGGGTCACTCAGGACGGCGAGCGGTGGATGAAACGCGCCGACATCGTTCTTCGCGGCGACGTCGATACCTGTCTTGCCACCGATACCCGCGTCGACCTGACCGACCAGCGTTGTCGGGCACGAGATCCACGGCAGGCCGCGACGAAAGCTCGCGGCAGCAAAGCCCGCGACGTCGGTGACGGCACCGCCACCCACGGCGACGATGACGTCTCGGCGCTCGAGCTCGGCCGCGGCGAACGCGCGCCAGAGCTGCTCGACCGTCGCAATGCTTTTGACCTGCTCACCACCCGGCAGCACGATCCGCTCGCCAAGATCGGGCACGCGCTCAGCAACGGGTTCGTCGACGACGAGGAACGCGCGGCGATCGCCAACCAGGTCGGCAATGCGATCGAGTGCGCCGGCCCGAACGATCCCCGAATCGCGGCACGCAATCGCTGCC
>CANKHS010000042.1 GCA_947481755.1 Actinomycetota bacterium
CGCTGGACGGTGTGCAGAGCGAGTTTGGCTTCACGCCCGTTGGCTTTGCGGAGCACGTTGCCTCGCACGGCCTCGAGCTCTGATCGACGATACTGGGGCGCAATGCGCCTGATTCTCGCCTCGACCTCGCCACAACGGCGTGCAATTCTGACCTCGCTCGGCGTTGACTTCGTGGTCGTTGCGCCGACCTATGACGAGGTGCCGATCCCTGGCACACCCGAACAGGTCGTCATGGAGCGAGCGCTCGGTAAGGCGCTTTCGGTAGCAGCGCAGACGGAGGAGCGCCCGGTGCTCGGTGTCGATACCGAGGTCGTGATCGACGATGGCGACGTGCTTGGGCAGCCAGCAACCGCCGAAGAGGCCCACGTGATGCTGACCGCGCTCGCTGGGCGCGAACATCGGGTCATATCGGGGATCGCTCTGCTCGGCGAGCAGCAACAGGTGGTCTCTGCGGTGACGACGGTCCGACTGCGTCAACTCGACGACGACGAGATTACCGCCTATGTCGCACAGGGCGAATGGCAGGGCCGGGCCGGGGGATATGCCATTCAAGCATTGGGCGCGGAGCTCGTGGCAGCGGTTGACGGCGACTATTTCAACGTCGTCGGATTGCCCGTCAGTCGACTTGCTGAATTGCTCACAACAGAGGGCTTTAGCCTTCCCGTTGTGGGAGGGAATCCCAAGGCAACGTAGAATCGTGAGTCCATTAGCGGCATTTCGTGTCGCAAGGGGGATCTCTCATCGGTATCAGGAACTGGATGTTTGGCTTCGGCAGCCGTGACATGGCCGTCGATCTCGGTACAGCAAACACGCTCGTCTACGTGCGCGGGCGCGGCATTGTGCTGTCCGAACCATCCGTGGTTGCGCTCGATCAGATGACGCGCACCGTCCTGGCCGTCGGCATCGAGGCCAAGCGGATGCTCGGTCGTACGCCTGCATCGATTGTTGCCATTCGCCCCCTCAAGGACGGCGTGATCGCCGACTTTGAGGTGACAGAGGAGATGCTCCGGCACTTTATTCACAAGGTCCACCAAAATCGTTGGGCCCATCCGCGCGTCGTGGTGTGTGTCCCGTCTGGGGTGACGGGCGTCGAGAAGCGCGCGGTTGAAGAAGCTGCGCTCTCGGCCGGCGCACGCGTTGCCTATCTGATCGAAGAGCCCATGGCTGCCGCAATCGGCGCCGGACTCCCGGTCTCTGAGCCTTCGGGCAACATGATCGTTGACATCGGTGGCGGTACGACAGAGGTTGCTGTCATCTCGCTCGGCGGCATCGTCGTCGCGCAATCGATCCGTGTGGGTGGCGACGAACTCGATGAGGCGATCGTCAAGCACGTCCAGCGCACCCACAAGTTGCTCGTCGGTACGCAGACGGCCGAGCAGGTCAAGATCGAGATCGGGAGCGCGTATCCGCGCCCCGACGATGACACCCAATGCGAAGTACGTGGCCGTGATCTTGTCACGGGACTCCCGAAGACCGTGATCCTGACGGCCGACGAAGTGCGGGGCGCACTCGAGGAGCCATTGCTCGAGATCATTGGCGCAATCAAGTCGACACTCGACCAGACGCCACCAGAGCTAGCTGCGGACATCATGGATAAGGGCATTGTGCTTGCCGGTGGTGGCGCGTTGCTCACCCGCATTGACGAGCGGATTCGCGCAGAGACGCAGATGCCGGTCCAGATCGCCGAATCACCATTGACGTGTGTTGCCGTTGGCTCAGGCCGCTCGCTCGACGAGTTCGAGGTGCTGCAACGCATGCACATGAATATCCGCGGGCGTCGCGCCCGGCGGCGCTAGCGGCCAGCCCCTGCGAGACTTCGGCTGAGCATGACCTACGCAAGCGCACCCACTCCAGCAGCACCTGACACGCGTCCGCTAGCAGCGGGTGTAATTGGCGCGTCTGGCTACGCGGGCGCAGAGCTGGTGCGACTGTTGTCAGATCACCCGACGCTACGTCCAGCAGTACTTCAGGCGCGATCAGACGGCTTCGACGCGATCGACGCGAAGGCAGCCTCTGCGTGTGACGTAGTCTTTCTTGCGCTTCCACACGGCGAGTCACAGGCAATTGGCACCGAACTGCTCGAGCTCGACACGCAGGTTGTCGACCTCGGCTCCGACTTTCGTGTCGACGGATGGACCTACGGCATGCCCGAGTTGCACCGCGAAAGCATTCGCGTCACACGGGCCGTCGCCAACCCAGGCTGCTACGCGACCGCTGCAATTCTCGGCCTTGCGCCATTGGTTGCCGCTGGGCTGATCGACGGTGTCGTGCATCTCGACGGCAAGTCTGGCGTCACCGGCGCTGGCCGCTCGCCGTCGGAGAAGACGCATCTGCCCGAGCTCTACAACGGCATCACGCCCTACTCGGTGACCGGTCATCGCCACCTTGCAGAGATCGAGCAGGAGCTCTCGTCGATTGCGGGAGCGCCCCTAGCGGCGACGTTCGTGCCACATCTTCTGCCAACGAGCCGCGGTTTGCTCGTGACGGCGCACGTGCGACTCCTCCAGCCGCTCGACCAAGCCGACCTCGATGATCTCTATCGCGCCCGCTATGACGGCGAACCGTTCGTGCACCTCGGTGGTCATCCTGCGCCACAACGACTCGCTGGCACGAACGTCTGCTGGATCAACGCCTGGGTCGACGAGCGCACAGGCTCCGTCTTGGTGGAGTCGGCGTTGGACAACTTGGTCAAGGGTGCTGCTGGACAGGCGATTCAAAACGCCAACATCATGTTGGGCGTCGAGGAGCAGGCGGGGCTAACGGTGCGGGGCCTGTGGCCGTAGGAGTGACGTTTCCACGCGGCTTTACTGCCGCGGGTGTGACGGCTGGCATCAAGGCCTCTGGGCGGCCTGACCTTGCGATCATTTCCGCGAATGAGAGCGTCCCTGCTGCCGCGGTGTTTACGCGCAGTGCGACGGCCGCGCCCCCGGTGCTTGTCTCGCAAGGCCATATTGCCGGTGGCACGACACGCGCGATCGTGATCTCGAGTGGCAACGCCAACGCTGCCACGGGTGAGCCTGGACGGCGCGATGCCGAACGCATGACCACGCTCGTTGCTGCTGGTCTCGGCTGCGCACCGGAACAGATTCTCGTCGCCTCGACGGGCGTGATCGGCGTGCCGCTCCCGATGGACATGGTTGAGCAGGGCATCGCATTCGCCTTGGCGGGCCTCCAGGACGATGGTGGTGCCGACGCGGCAGTCGCGATTACGACGACGGACGCCGCACCCAAGCTCGCTGAGCGCGAAGTGGAGACATCGATCGGGACAATTCGCGTCGGTGGCATCGCAAAGGGTGCCGGCATGATCCGTCCAGATCTCGGCACGATGATCGCTGTCGTGACGACCGATGCGCCGCTCGATTCGCAACAGACGGAGCAGGCACTGCGTGACGCCGTCGACAGCACGTTTAACTGCATTACGGTCGATGGCTGCACCTCGACGTCGGATACCGTGGCGCTGCTCGCCAGCGGTGTGTGCGCGGGTGCCCTGACGGCTGGAGATGTGGGCCTGGTTAGCTCGGCGATCCATGCGGTCTGCGAAGACCTTGCGTTGCAGATTGTCCGCGATGGAGAGGGCGCACACCGCATCGCACACTGGACGGTGACCGGAGCCAAAAATACGGAAGAGGCTCGCATCGTCGCCTACGCCGTTGCAGAAGCTCAACTCGTGCGCTGCGCTCTCAACGGTGGCGACCCAAACTGGGGACGGATCGTGGCGGCCCTGGGTGTGACGGGCTGCTCCGTTCCGGCGGAGCGCATTGCAATCACGCTCGGCGGTCACACGCTTTGTCGCGATGGTATGGCGGTCGAGATCGCTGACCTTGCGGCAGTCAACGAGGCCGCGGCCCGCGACACAGTGGAGATTGCGATTGATCTCGGAGTCGGGGATGGCGCTGCGAGTATCTGGGCCTCAGACCTCTCGAAGCTCTACGTCGAATTGAATGCCGAGTACACAACATGAGTGGCGCACTCGTTGCCAAGCTCGGTGGGAATGCGCTGGCGCTCCTGCCCGACGCTCTGGCCGCGGCTGATGGGCGGCCGCTCGTGCTCGTGCACGGTGGTGGTGCGCAGATCACGGCTTTGATGGCCCAGCGGGGCATTCCCGCCCGCTTTGTCGACGGCCGGCGTTTCACAGATTTGCCAACCCTGGCCTGTGCCCGCGTGGCGCTCGCCGATGTCTCGGACGGGCTTGTTGCTGCCTTACGTGAGGTTGGGCGCGAGGCGCAGGCATTTCGGCAAGGCGAGCTGCTGCAGTGCACACGTCGCGTCGACCTCGGGCTCGTTGGCGAACCAGCAGCGATCGATAGCGAGGCGATTCGCGCAGCGTGGGGGGCAGATCGGATTCCGTTGATTGCGCCGATCGGTCGAGATCTCGATACGCCGCGCCTACTCAACGTCAACGCCGACGACGTGGCTGCAGCCATCGCAATTGCAATTGCAGCCGACGAACTGGCATTCCTCTCCGACGTACCGGGCGTCCTGGACGAGGCGGGCGCTGTGTTGCCGACGATTTCTGCCAGCGCACCACCGACTGTGACCGGTGGAATGTTGCCGAAGCTCGAAGCCTGCGCTGCAGCACTTGCTGGTGGTGTGCGCTGTGTGCGGATCGGCGCTGGCACGGAGGTGAAGGCATGAGCATCGCAGACCGCGGTACCGAGGCGATGATGTCGAATTACCCACCGCGACCATTGACCATTGTGCGCGGTGAGGGGTGCTGGTTGTGGGACGACGCCGGCACGCGCTACCTCGACCTCGTTGCGGGCATTGCTGTTGTCACGCTCGGGCATGGTCATCCGGAGCCAATCGCGGCACTCGCCGCCCAGTCGGCGGTTCTCGATCACGTTTCGAACCTCTACTGGACTGAGCCAGCGATCGCGCTTGCGGAGCGTCTTCATGGTCTATCAGGTTTCGAGCAGGCCTTTTTCTGCAACTCAGGCGCCGAGGCGAACGAGGCTGCGATCAAGCTTGCGCGCCGACACGGGACCGAGACCGGGGGCGCCGACAAACACGAACTTGTCTGTCTCGAAGGTGCCTTTCATGGACGCACTCTCGGCGCGCTCCAAGCGACGTGGGCTCAACCAAAGAAGATTCCCTTCGAGCCGCTCCCCGCTGGCTTTCGTCATGTTTCCCGCAACGACATCGAGGCATTGCGCGCAGCAGTCGGTCCGCAGACGGCGGGCGTCCTCATCGAGCCGATTCAGGGCGAGGGCGGCGTGCACGTGATCGATGAGGCGTTCCTTCAAGAGGCACGAACGCTGTGCGACCAACACAACGCGCTGCTGCTCTTTGACGAGGTGCAGACCGGTATCGGGCGCACCGGTGCATGGTTCGCGTTTCAACGCACTGGGGTTCGTCCGGATGCAGTGGTGCTCGCCAAGGGCTTGGCCTCGGGCATGCCGATCGGTGCGCTGCTCTCGAAGCGGCTTGCGACGGGTTTTCAACCCGGTGATCACGGGACGACGTTCGGGGGCTCACCGCCCATCGCAGCCGCGGCACTCGCGACAATTGGGGTCGTCGAACGCGACGACTTGATTGGCAACGCAACGCGAATTGGCGACTACCTCGCGACGGCGCTCGGCGCACTTGCGGGAGTTGCGGATGTGCGTGGAGCCGGTCTCTTGATCGCAGTCGAGCTCGCCAGCGGTGACGCTGCAGGCGCTGCGGCAGCGCTCCGCGAGCAAGGAGTCATTGTCAACGCTGTCTCGGAAACCGCTCTGCGACTGTGCCCACCGCTCGTCATCACCCAAGAGCAGGCAGAGCTTGCCGTGGCGGCTTTGGATGTCGTGCTCGCCGCTCGCGGCTAGTCCTGTTGCGGAGCCCCTCAAGGTCACTCACACTGCTGGTATGAAGCAAATCGTTGACTATCTCGGCACCTTCGGGCTTGGCTATTTTTTCGGGCTTGGCGCGATGGCGTTGGCACATGGCGTTGTGAATTGGCCGGCCAGCTATCAGGACGCTGCGTTCCTCGCCTTGATTAGTGGTGCCGGTGGTGTCGGTGCGCGCATCTACAACAAGCGCGTCGTAACGCTCGGCAGCGACGAGTAGGCCCGTGCACCTGCACGGCATCCATCACGTCACTGCGATCACCGCAGACGGCCCTCGTAACGCCGAGTTCTACGGCGGGGTGCTGGGTCTGCGGCTCGTCAAGAAGACCGTCAACTTCGACGATCCGGGCGCGTACCACCTCTACTACGGCGACGCCAACGGTTCTCCGGGGACCGCCTTGACGTTCTTTGAGTATCCGGGTGCACGGCTGGGACGAGCGGGCGAGAGCATGGTGACGCGGATCGACTGGAGCGTGCCGTCGACCGCCGCGCTGGACTGGTGGGAGCGCCACCTGGTTGGAAAGGCGGCGACCGAACGTCATCCGGATTACCTCGACGTCTGGGATCACGAGGGTCTGGTCACGCGCCTCGTGCCGGTCGATGGCTGTGAGAATCAGGCGCACGCGAACGCGCCACACATTCCCGGCGATGTTGCCATGCGGCGAATGATCGGCGTCGCGGCCCAGTCGCGCGAGCCAGAGCACAGTGCTTTGGTGCTTGAGTCGCTTGGGTTTCAGCGCGACGGTGGAGAATGGCGCACAGGTGATGGCGTGCGTTCGGCCGCATACCGCTTGGAGTCCAGCGACGGCGAGGTAGCGACGTCCGGCGCCGGCACAATCCATCACGTTGCCTGGGCGAGCCTGGACGAGGATCATCAGGGCTGGTTGGAGCGCGCTGCCGCGGCGGGCGTGCAGGCAACACCAATCGTTGATCGTGACTACTTCCGCTCGATCTATTTTCGCGAACCGTCTGGCGTCCTGTTCGAGCTCGCGACGGATGGGCCAGGTTTCGCGATCGATGAAGAACCTGACGCGCTCGGTCTCGCACTGCGCCTGCCGCGCCAACACGAGCATCTGCGCCCACTTTTGGAAGAACGCCTCACGCCGATTCCTGATCCGTGGGCGCCGTACCGATGACCGGTATCACCGACCGGATTCGTCCATCGGCTGGCGCACCGGAAGGCGCGCTGGTGTTGTTTCATGGTCGCGGGGCCGATGAGCACGATCTGATGCCACTGATCGAGGTATTAGACCCCGAACAGCGGCTCGTTGGGGTGACGCCCCGTGCGCCGCTCGCGCTGCCGCCGGGTGGAGCGCATTGGTACATCGTCGAGCGTGTGGGCTATCCCCACGAAGAGACCTTTATGGCCTCCGTAGAACTTTTGTCCGACTGGCTCGACGACCTGCCAGAACGGATTGGCGTTCCCGAGGAGAAAATCGTTCTCGGTGGCTTCTCGCAGGGCTGTGTGATGGCCTACGCAATGGCGCTTGCTGCGCACCGCACACCGCCCGCAGCGCTGCTTGCGATGGTGGGTTTCATTCCGCACGTGAGCGACCATCCACTGGATCTCACGTCACCCGACCGGCCGCCTGTCACGGTCGTCCACGGCAGCATCGATCCCGTCATCGACGTCTCCTTTGGACGCGCCGCCCGCGATGAGTTGCTGGCGGCTGACATGGACGTCACGTATCGCGAGACGGCAGTTGAGCACACCATCGATTCGGCCTGGCTCCCAGACCTGCGTCACCAGATCGGCATGACGCTGCGCTAGGGCGTCAGCGAGTGCGCGTGGCGGTCGCGAGCGACCACGTCAGCGGTTTTAGATCGAGGCGTTCGGATGTCAGCGGTGAAGCGGCAGTGACGACCGTGACGTTTTGTCCCGCTTGAATACCGGCGAGCGTCGCAGGATCTGCACTCAGTACGACCATGCGGGTGGGGGTTACAGCAGAGCCGTCGGAGGCTTTGATCGACTTCGGGCGTACCAATAGGCGGCCGTTGGCTCCGGACGATACGGCCCAGACGACTTTGCCCGTGATGGTCAGCGTGACACTGCTATTGCTGGCGCCCATCATGGCCGGATCCGCGGGATTGGGCTCAAGAATCGTCGCAGCCTGAAGCGTGGTGTAGGGGGAGACCACTCGGTCGCCGAAGTGAAGTTCGAAGTGGAGGTGGCAGGGCGCGCTGGCAGCATCGCCGGTCCGGCCGACATACGAAATGACCTGGCCCGCCTTGACGGTCGAACCGTTCTTTAGGCCCTTGGCGAAGGCGCTGTTCGCATCGCCCGTCACACCCATATGGATGTAGCGATACCACGAGTCCTTGCCCGTCAGGGTGACCATCCAGCCAGAGCGATCGCCGTAGTCAAGACGAACGGTGCCAGCGACCACCGCGACGGCTGGAGTGCCGCAGGGTGACATCAGATCGTTTCCTTCGTGCGTGCCGCCCGAGCGTGGATCACCAAAATCGTCTGTGTAGTGCGCACCACCGACGACAGGGAAGAGCGTGAAGGCAGGCGCGGCGGCGGCTGCTGTGCCCGCCGTCGCCAGCAAGAATCCGAGAGTGAGCAGGAGTGCAATGCGCATAAGTCGTGACCGGGGCGTACCTCGGTCGTCCTTAAGGGTACATGCCGTCGTTGAGGCGTGTCTGAGGTGGCTTCCACTGTGAGGAAATTGAGACGAATGACGCAAACCTCCTCGTGTTCGAGCAGAACGCGGTATCGTCTGCCCAATGTTCGCTGGAAACGCATGGGACATGACTGAGCGTTTTCGGCAAGAACACTGACCCGATGGCACCTACACCGCGCAAAACGCCACTGCACGATCGCCACGTCGAGCTCGGCGCTCGCATGGTCGATTTCGCTGGCTGGGAGATGCCCGTCTACTACGTGGGTATCAACGAAGAGCATCGCGCAGTACGTGCGCGC
>CANKHS010000043.1 GCA_947481755.1 Actinomycetota bacterium
ATCGGACTTGCCAGGGCGAACACGAGCTGTGCGTGCAACTGATGCCTCGAGGGCAGCGTTGCGAGCACCTTGATTCCGCCTTCGTCGAGCACGGCCCCGTCAACGAGGCCGCCCTTCAACTTCAGAATGTCGGTCTCCTTCGCCGCCTTGGCAAGTGCCTTGGCAACGGGAGCCGGATCCGAATGGCAGAACGCGATCGCCGTCGGACCGGACAAAAACTCGAGGATGCCCTCTTGTCCGGCACGCTTAGCGGCAATGCGCGTCAGCGTGTTCTTCGACACGAGCAGCGACGCCTCAAGGGGCCGTAGCTCGTTGCGAATATCGGCGAGCTGTTGCACGCCGAGTCCGCGATAGTCCGTGACGATCAGCGAGGTCGCCGAATTGAGATTCTGCTCAATCTCGTTGATGACCTCTTCTTTTCGTTCCTTCAACATGTGATACCACCTCCTTTCGTATGCGTGCCCGCCGATTGGACGGCGGACACAACGAAAGGCGCGACGCATGTCGGCCTCTGTGGTGACTCACCGCCTGCGCCGGTCTTCTCCAACCCCACAACGGGGTTGGTGCCGGCGGTCCTTGGCGACAGGACGCAGAGTGTGGGAGAACGACGCTGGTTAGGCGATCGTCTCCTCGAGCACGTCGCGGGTGCGCGACGGATCGATCTTGATGCCCGGCCCCATGGTGGAGCTGAGCACGACAGACTTGATGTAACGACCCTTGGTCGAGGCCGGCTTGGCGCGGAGGATCTCCTCGAGCACCATTGCGTAGTTCTCACCGAGCTCACGCTCGCCGAACGACTTCTTACCAAGCGCCACATGTACGATGCCTGTGCGGTCGGTGCGGTACTCGATCTTGCCGCTCTTGATCTCTTCGACAGCCTTCTTGACGTCCATCGTGACGGTGCCGGTCTTCGGGTTCGGCATCTTGCCGGAGGGCCCGAGGACGCGGCCGAGCTTACCGACGACGACCATCATGTCGGGCGTGGCGACGGCGACATCGAAGTCGTCGAAGCCGTCGAGGATGCGCTGGGCGAGCTCGTCGCCACCGACGATCTCGGCACCGGCAGCCTCGGCCTCGGCGGCCTTGTCGCCCTGAGCAAACACGATCACGCGGGCGTCAGAGCCCGTGCCGTGCGGCAGCATGATCGTGCCGCGGAGCTGCTCCTCGGCGTGACGGACGTTGATGCCGAGGCGGAAGTGCACCTCGACGGTCTCGTCGAACTTGGCGGTCTCGAGCTCCTTCAGGAGTCGGACAGCGTCGATCGGCTGATAGAGGTGCTCGCGATTAATTTTCGCGCGCGCTGCTGCAAGCTTCTTGCCGCTCATCCTGCTACCTCCACACCCATCGAACGGGCGGTACCGGCGATGATCTGCATCGCAGCCTCAACGTCGTTTGCGTTCAGATCCTGCAGCTTCGTCTCGGCAATCGAGCGGAGCTGGGCCTGGCTGAGGGTGCCGACCTTGTCGCGGTGCGGCACAGCCGAACCGCTCTGGAGATTCAGCGCCTCTTTGATCAACACGGCCGCAGGCGGCGTCTTCGTGATGAACGTAAAGGAGCGATCCTCGTAAACCGAGATCTCGACCGGCGTAATGCGGCCCTGCTGCGAACTTGCCGTTTCGGCATTGAACGCCTTGCAGAAGTCCATGATGTTCACGCCGTGCTGGCCGAGTGCGGGACCGACCGGCGGAGCAGGGTTGGCCTGTCCGGCGGGAATCTGGAGCTTGATGATGGTGACGACCTTTTTGGCCATCGTGACCTCCTGTGGTGCGAACGCCCGGATTTCCGAGCTCCCACTGTCGTGCGTCGCCTATTGGCGAACGCGGCAGAATGCTAGACGAGCGTTAGTCGAGGCGCTTCACATCGCCGAAGCCAAGCTCGACAGGAACTTGGCGTTCGAAGATCGAGACGTGCACCTTGAGCTTCGACGATTCGTTGTTGATCTCGATAATCTCGCCATCGAAATCGGCGAGCGGGCCGGACGTAACCTTGACCATCTGGCCGAGTTGGAACTCGGCAACGGCCTTCGGCTTGGCCTCGGCGCTCTCCGTGCGGAGCAGCTTGTCGACCTCGGCCTGGCCGAGCGGGACGAGCGTCATCTCCTCGCGCTTGCCCTGGGCGCCGACGAAGCCGGTCACACCAGGCGTGTTGCGCACGAGGCTGATTGCCTCGGGAGTCGAGTCCATCTGGATTAGGACGTAGCCGGGGAGCACGCGGCTCTCCTTCTCGACCTTCTTGCCGTCACGCGTCTCGACGGTGTGTTCGGTCGGCACGACGATGCGGCGTAGACCCTCGCCACCCTGCTGGGTGCGACGGCGCTGCTCGAGGTTACGACGGACTTTGTCCTCGTGACCCGAATAGGTGTGAATGGCGTACCAGCGGAACATAGGTATGGACCTCGTTGATTACCCCGCCTGCTGGGTAATGAGCCACCCAGCGAGACGAGAGAACAGGGAATCGAGCGCGTAGAGATACACGCCGACAATGAAACACGTGATGATCACGACTGCCGTTGCTTGGATCAGCTGCGGTCGAGTCGGCCACTGGACGCGCTTGAGCTCAGCCCAACATTCGCGGACGAACGCGCCGAAGCCCTGGCGGTCTTTCGGACTACCAGTCTGGCTCTTGGACGGGCGTGCGCGAGCGGCGCGCTCGGCGCGCTTCGCACGACGCTCAGCGTCCTTGTCCCGCGGTGCGGGAACGGTGTCGTCGGCCTCAGCCATACGGGACTAGCGGGTCTCTCGATGTACGGTCTGCGTGCCGCAGCGGCGACAGAACTTCTTCAACTCAATGCGGTCGGGCGTGTTCCGCTTAGACTTGTTGGTCTGATAGTTCCGCTCTTTACAGTCGGTGCAGGCCATCGTGACAGCGATGCGAATTCCAGACTTGGCCACGAGCCACATCCTCTCGAAAGTTCAACCCTGCCTGTCGCTTGACAGGCAGCGCGGAGCGGGGCTGCTCCCTTGCTGGCGAAGACTACCGGAGATGCGCCAATCGGTGTCGCGCTTGCACGCGCAACAGCCCTCGGCGACCCGCGCGTTACGCCCCAGCAGGCGGTGCGTCCGGCGGGGCCGGCAGCGGGAAGCCAGGAATGCGCGGGCGACCAGACGAGCGCTCCGGCGTACCTGCCGGTGTCTCGGGGGTCGAGTCTTGCGTGACCTCGGCAACCCAGATCTCGTCTTCGGGAACGCCGTCGAGCAGCTTGAGGAACTGGCTGCGATCGATCGTCTCTCGGTCGAGCAGGATCTTGGAAAGGCGATGAAGCGAATCCATGTGCTCCATCAACATGACGCGGGCGCGCTCGTGCGCCTCCTCGATGATGCGGCGGATCTCGTCGTCAATCTCGCGGGCGATCTCCTGCGAGTAGTCGGCTTCGGCACCGAAGGAGCGGCCGAGAAACGGGTTGCCCTGATCGTGGCCGAGGGCGCGCGGGCCGAGCTTCTCGCTCATGCCGTACTTCATGACCATCGCCTTCGAGGTGGCGGTGACCTTCTCGATGTCGTTGGAGGCGCCCGTGGTGATCTCGTTGAAGACGAGCTCTTCGGCCGCGCGACCACCGAGCGTCATCGCCAACTGATCGTTGAGCGAGGCGCGCGTGACGAGGAACTTGTCCTCGGTCGGTAGCGAGATCGTGTAGCCGAGCGCCTGGCCACGCGAGACAACGGAAATCTTGTGGACGGGATCGCAGTTCGGCAGGAAGTGCCCGACCAACGCATGCCCCATCTCGTGGTACGCCGTGATCAGGCGCTCCTCTTCCGACAGCAGCCGCGTCTTCTTCTCGGGCCCCGCCAGCACGCGCATGATGCCCTCTTCGAGCTCGAACATCGTGATCGTCTTCTTGCCGGCACGAGCGGTCAAGAGCGCCGACTCATTGATCAGGTTCGCGAGGTCCGCGCCGGTGAAGCCCGGAGTCTGGCCGGCCAACACGCCGAGGTCGATCTCGGTACCAAGCGGCTTGTCCTTCGAATGCACCTTGAGGATTGCCTCGCGACCCGAGCGATCGGGACGATCGACGACGATCTGACGATCGAAACGACCAGGACGCAACAGTGCGGGGTCGAGCACGTCGGGGCGGTTCGTTGCGGCGATCAGAATGACGTTGACGTTGGCTTCGAAGCCGTCCATCTCGACCAGGAGCTGGTTGAGCGTCTGCTCGCGCTCATCGTGGCCACCACCCATGCCGGCGCCACGATGGCGACCGACGGCGTCGATCTCGTCGATAAAGATGATGCACGGCGAGTTTTGCTTGGCCTGCTCGAAGAGATCGCGAACGCGACTCGCGCCGACGCCAACGAACATCTCGACGAAGTCAGAGCCGGAGATCGAGAAGAACGGCACGCCGGCCTCGCCTGCCACGGCGCGCGCCAGCAGCGTCTTACCGGTACCCGGAGGCCCGAACAGGAGGACACCCTTCGGAATCTTTGCGCCGAGCGCCTGGAACTTCTTCGGGTTCTCCAGGAACTCCTTGATCTCCCCGAGTTCCTCGACAGCCTCATCAGCACCAGCCACATCGTCGAACGTCACCTTCGGCGAGTCGACAGTCATGCGCTTGGCCTTGCTCTTACCAAAGCTCATCACCTTCGAGCCGCCACCCTGCATCTGATTCATCATGAACAACCAGAAGCCGAGGAACAGCACGAACGGCAACACGTTAATCAGCAGCGAGACCCATGACGAGCCGCCCGTCTCGGCGCCCGTAATGTTGACTGCATCCTTGTTGGTGTCGTAGACCTCGGCCCACGCCTGATCACCAGGGATACCAACGGTGTAGGTGACGGGCTCAGCATCGGGCTTTGCGTTCGCAGCCGGCTTGAGCGTGACCTTGACGTTGTTCGCAGCCGTGTTCTGCTCGAGCTGCTTGACGTCACCGCCCTTGAGATCGGTCAACATCGTCGACCAATTGCGCGGCGGCGCTTCCGGGCCGTTGTTGTTCAGCAGCAGTCGCTGGGCCAAAAACGCGAGCAGGATCACGACCAGAATCGGGAACACCGCGTTTCTGAAGATGCGATTCACACTACTCCGTCGGATTGAAATGGCTGGGCCATCAGTGGGCTCACGATAGCACCGGCTCTGCTTCGGCCGGTGGCACGTCGCTTGTCGGTGCAGAACGTCGCAGGAGCAACGTCAACACGAAAGCCGCCACGAGGGCAAGCAGTGCGAGTAACGCTGCACCCGTCCAGCCAGCGGTGCTCCACGCAGCACCGAGCATGAAGGGACCGAGTGAACCGAGGAGGTAGTAGATCGTCAGATGCAGACTCATCGCACTCCCCCTATCGCGCAGCGTCAACTGCGGGACGAGTAACTGCGCGACACCGACCATCGAGAACAGGCCACCTGCCAAGATCGCCAGTCCGACAATCACGGCGATGAGATTCGGCAGGCTCCCGAGCGCCAGCCCAAGCACACCGATCAGTGGGAAGACGGGAAGTACCGTTCGCGGCCCCAGCCTGCCGGCCCAGCGGACGGCAAACGGCGCCAGTGCGCCAACCAGCCAGACGATGTAAAACGCACCGACCTGGCGGTGACTGAGACCGAAGACACTCGACTCGAGACGGTAGGCAATCACCGAATAGAGACCGACGAACGCGAAGAACGTACAGCCAGCCGCGAACGCGTTGAGGAGCAGCGGCGTATTGCGAATGTGGGCTCGGACCGCGCGTAGCGGCGAGCGCGCCTTTGGTGGTGGCGGCGCGACGGGCAGCAGCACGCGAATCAACACCGCACTCAGCAGCATCGGAATCGCCAACACCGCCAAGGAGGTGCGCCAACCAATCTCGGACACCAGTAGCGCAGGAATTGTGCGACCAAGAAAGCCACCCAGCACCAATGCGGACGTATAGATGCCCACAACCGTTGGGATGCGATGGGCGGGGAAGGCCTCGTAGACGTACGCCGTAGCCACCGTCAAAAGACCGGGAAGTAGCAGGCCCTGCAGCGATCGCAACACCAAGAGTTCCACGATGCCCTGCACGAAGATGATCAGGACTGTTGGCACGGCCAAGAGCGCACACGACCACAACATCACGCTCCGCCGTCCGATCCGATCGGACAGTGGACCCATCAACCAGGCACCGACAGCGATGCCAATCACGACGACGGTGATCGTCAGGCCCGTAACCGCTGGCCCTACGCCGAGATCGCGCCCGACCTCCGGCACGATCGCCTGGGTCGAATAGGGAATCGCAAACATCGTTGCGGCAGCAACCGAAAGTGCCACGATCGCGCCCACGCCAGCGCGGAGCGGCGTAGTCGTGGCGGCGTCACTCATGCAGACACGGTACCGCGCCGCTTACGATGCCAGCACATGCCTGAGCATCTGCGAACGAGCACTGGGGCCTACGGCGAGCACGCTCTGCTGGTCGGCGATCCTGCGCGCGCCGAACTGATTGCCACGGAGTTGCTTGATAGCGCCGAGCTCGTCACTGACGCCCGCGGTCTCAATGGCTACGCGGGCCAGTTCAACGGACACACTGTCGGCATCCAGACAACAGGCATGGGCGGCCCGTCGGCGGCGATCGTGATCGAAGAGTTGATCCTGCTCGGCGTGCGTCGCATCGTGCGGCTCGGTACCTGCGGCTCGCTTGCTCCCGTACTCGCTCCAGGCGATTTCTTCTGTGCGGCCGCCGCAATTCCCGCCGATGGCACCAGTCAGACCTACGTCGGTGGCGAGCCACACGCGCCACTTGCCGATTTTGAGATCGTGCACGCCGCCGTCCACGACGCCAAGAAAGCCGGCGTTCGGATGCGGGTTGGTCTCGTCGCGACGACCGATGCGTTCTACGACCCGGGTGCAGGTCGGGCAGCCAATTGGGCCGCTCGCGGTGCACTCGCTGTCGATATGGAGACGGCGCCGCTCCTCACTATCGCGCCACTACGGGGCGTCTCGGCTGCCTCGTTTTTGATCTGCTCGAACCGTATTAACGAACCCGCCACACGCCTGAGTCCCGATGCGCAGCGCACCACCGTCCTGTCCTGCGCCCCGATTGCTCTCGGCGCCCTCGTTTCGGAGCCGAAACACCCATGACTCGTCGCGTCGTCCTGATCATCAACCCGGCCTCCGCTAACGGAGCAACCGGCAAGCAGTGGCCCGAACTGGTCGCTGAGGCGCAGCGCCTCGGTCTACGCGTCGAACACCACCTCACGGAGGCTCCCGGCCACGCGACTGAGTTGGCACGTGAGGCCAGCATGGCGGGTGCCGAAATCGTTGTCGCTGTCGGCGGCGACGGTACCGTCCACGAGGTTGTCAATGGCCTCGTTGGTGCCGGAGGCACACCCTTTGGCGAAGCAGCACTTGGCGTGATCGCCCGCGGCACGGGCCGCGATTTTATTCGCAGCCACAACATCCCAACCAAGACGAAGGCCGCCCTGCAGGCCATTGCCGAAGGCCCAATTGGCCGCATCGATGTCGGTGAGGTCATCTCCACGGGAGATCCCGAGGGCGGACGCCGCTTTGCCAACGCCTCCTCGGCAGGCGTGACCGGAGCAATCGCCAAGCGCGCTAACGGCATGTCGAAGCGAATGGGCGGCACGCCCACGTTTCTCCTCGCCGCCTTCCAAGGCTTCCGTGGCTATACCAACACGCCGATCCATATCGAACTCGACGGGCGCCCAATCGATGTCACCGCCTCGTGTGTGGTGTGCGCGATCGGCCATTCGCTCGGTGGCGGGATTAAGGTTGCGCACGGTGCCCGACCCGACGATGGTCTGCTCGACATGGTGTTGGTGGGTGACGTCGGCGCCAAGGACCTTGCCCTTAATGTCCACCGCCTCTACACCGGCACGCTCGGCGACCATCCGCAGATCACGCACGTCAAAGGCGTGACCGTGACGGTCTCCGGAGACACACCGCTTCAGATCGAGGCCGATGGCGAGTTGGCGGGCACCACGCCCGCCACATTCCGGTGCTTACCGGGCGCATTGCGCTTGGTAACCTCAGCGTAATGTCTCGACGCAAATTGACCATTCGGCTGCTGGTGCTTGCGGCGCTTCTCATTGCCGCCTCCAGCGCCGCGGCTCATGCCACGATCGAGCTCAAGGGCGAGCAACCCATCGCCGGGAAACGCGGCACGCTGACGATCACCATTCCCCACGGCTGCGGTGCCGGCTTGGGAACCGATCGCCTCGTCGTCCGACTCGGATCGGGATGGCCAAGCGCGAAGGCAATCACGATCGATGGCTGGACCTCGACCGTCGCGCGTGCCTCCTCAGGAAACTGGACGATCACCTGGGTCGCCACCGCTGGTGGCCTACCCAATACAGCGACCGGCGACTTTCCGATTGCAGTCCGCTGGCCACGCGCAGCGGGGATCTACAAGACGCCGACCTTCCAGCATTGCGGCGCGAAATCAATGAACTGGACCGATCCCTACGCACCAGCGGCCTCCGCCGATCAGGACTACCCGCCGATTTATCCCGTGCCGCGGATCCAGATTCTGCCCGCTTCCTAGCGCTGCCAACGTTGCTTTGGGGTCAGACCCTGATGCAAAGTTACGCAGAGATCAACTTTGCATGAGGGTCTGACCCCAAAGCAACGTTGATCGCGAGCGCGACGCTAACGGTGCGCACGAGCTCCCCGGTTCAGCCGAGGGCCAACATCGTATGATCGTGAAGTCAAAAATGTTGAAAGGCTTCAAATGCTCACTGCCCGCCTATTCGCGCTGCTCACCTGTGTAGTAACCACCGCCG
>CANKHS010000044.1 GCA_947481755.1 Actinomycetota bacterium
GGCCCGGGCCCAAAATGTCGCGTTAGGGAGGCGAAAGCGCAAACGGAGGTGCGGCGCGATCGGGTGCGACGAACGCTCGGCGTGCTTCGACGGACATCAGCACGGGCTCCGTCCACCATTCCAGCGCGGCGTTGCGATCGAGCTCGGCGATCGTCTCGTCGATCGTCAAGTCGCGCTGAATGGCATCTGCCACGGAGGCCACGAAAAAAATCGTCAACGTCTCGTGGTAGCCGCCCGTATCCGAATTTGCGACGCCGTGTGCATCGTTGAGCAACGGAATCCTCTCCCGGCAGAGAGCGAGGGTGGCGCTGGGGCCGTGCGCCGAGATCAGAACGTACGCGGCGGTGAGATGGCCACGGTGCGTCCACTCGGCTTGCGGGAGGCTGGCGTCGAGGAGGCCAGCAGCGATCTGCTCGGGCTGCATAGAAGAGATTCTCGCAGTGGACGTGCGCCGCAACACGCGAGCGCGGTGATCGCGGACAAACCGTTTAGGCTCGAGCCGCGCTCGGCCCCGGCGCTCCGACCCCAGGACCAGGTTGTGCTGGAGAGTGGTCCGGGGTGGAGCGGGGGAGCCAGGGCTAGGCGTCGAGGTTGACGAGTTCCGCCTCACCATCGATCGGCGTTCGGATCAATGCGCCGTCGTCGCCCTGGTGATATGCACCCATCGTGCGCAGTGGCGGCGAGTAGACATGGATCGACGTCGTCGGGATTCCGTCTTTCGGACGAAAACGGTGGATGTACGACGGGGCGAAGCGGATCGTCTCGCCAGGCTCGACAAGTCGTTCGAGGTGGCCACTGCCAAAGCCGAGCCGTTCTTCGAAGATGCCACCCTCCACCACGTGCACGGCGCCACAGGAGACGTCGTGGTCGTGGAAGCCCGTGTCGTGGTCGTCGACCCACGAGATGACGTAGATCTCGTGCGATTCCTCATGGACAATGCGCTCGTAGTGGCGGATGCCGGGCTGGTGGTTGACGAGCGGCTGCCAGACGTGGGGCTGGGCACCGATCCCCTCAGCAATCGCAACGCATTCATCAGGGCTCAAAGGTGTACCAATCGGGGCGTCTTCCGTGCTCAAAATACTCTCCTCGCGACGAAATGTGAAACGATAAACTGAACCGTTGCACCTGACTATGAAGCAGGGATTCTTGGCTGTCAAGCCCTACCCCGTATCGGGGGCGCTACGCTGACCCTCGTGGCGACTCCCGCAAAGCGACCAACCATCCGCCAAATTGCCGAGGAAACCGACCTTTCGGTGACGGCCGTCTCGTACGCGCTGCGCGGCGAACGGATGTCGGCGGCCACCATCGAGCGCGTCCAAGCCAAGGCCGCCGAGCTTGGCTACGTTGCCGATCCGGTGGCCCGAGCGCTGCGAGGAGGCCGGACCGGCACGGTGGGCCTGCTCGTCGGCAGTCTCGCTGACTTTTGGCAACAGACCCTTGCCCACGCGATTCAACGCGAACTGCGCAGTCACGGTCTGCATACGTTGCTGGCGGACGCCGATGGCGACCCCGACGAAGAGTTGGTGTTGGCCCAGCGGCTCGCGGCGCAGCGGGTAGACGGCCTGATTGTGGCGCCTGTCGGCCCAGCCGGCGGCTCATGGGTCGAGATTGCTGCGCACCTACCCACCGTCACCGTTGCCGGCCAGCTGGCGGGTGCCGAAGTAGTCGGTGAGGTGGCGTTTGATCAGACAACCGGTGTGGGTGAGGTGTTGCGCCACCTCCACGCACTCGGGCACGAGCGCATCGCGGTGTTGTCGTGGGCCGTCGGCGCCTCGCCAGATCGGCCCTCGGAGCGAGCAGTACGCGAGCAGGCGGCGATCTTGGGGTTGCAGTGCGAGATTGTTCCCTGCGCCTATTCGCTTGACGGGTCGAGGCCGTTGGCCCTCGAGGTGCTCTCACGCGAGGATCGGCCGACGGCAATCTTCTGCCTGTCCGACTCGATCGCCTACGGCGTCCTGCATGGCTGTCGCGAACTCGGACTCCGTGTACCGGAGGACATCTCGATTGTCGGCTTCGATGATCATCCGCTCTCGCGCCTTGTGGACCCACCGTTGACGAGTGTCAACTGGAGCGTCGATCGCGCCGCGCGCAGTGCCGTGGGTTTCCTGGTCGACCACCTTGCGGGCCAGGCGGACGAACGTCGCATCGTGATTGCGCCGACGCTTGCCGTCCGCGCATCTTCGGGGCCCGTGACCTAGAAGACAGGCTTGGGCGGGTTGGGGTCGTAGGGACTGACCCACCCGTACGGCGGCGGTTCGAGCACGTTGTCGCCGGGCGGATACGCGCCCGGGCCGACGATATACGTATCGGGTTGGGACGAGTAGGTCGACACGAACACGTCGTGGGACAGCGTGGTGCCGTCGCGCTTGACGTCGCGGGTCACGTCGACCGCGAACCCTTCTTGCCCATCGACGTACTTGGTGACCTGTTTGGCCGGGGCGAACGGGTCTTCCATGTAGCGCTTCTCTGGCGGCTTGATGTCGTAGCGCTCGCTGACGTTGGTTTCGATTGTACGGCCGTCGCTCGGCGCGGAGTAGAGGTTGACCAGCATCGTGCTGGCATCGGAGGTGGCGCGAATCAAGATCGGCTTCGCCGTGTTGTTGTTGAACTTGAGGTCGAGGTCGGGCCAAGCCACGGTGGCGTCCATACCGAGGCCGTAATGCGAGATGTAGAAGTCGTGGTTATGCCGCTCCACAATCTGTAGTCCCATCGCAAAGGCCGCGTCGTAGAGGGTCGTCGCGACTTGGCAGACGCCGCCACCGATCGATGGAATCAGCAGACCGTCGACAATCGCCATGCCTTCGAGGAAGCCGCGTTCCGGAGTGCGGGGCCCAACGGCGTCGTTGAACGAGAAGGTCTCACCTGGCATCACGAGACGGTTGTCGAGGATCTCGGCCATCAGGGCCACGTTGTGGATGCGGTTCGAGGAGGAGTCGCCAAGCTCGGTTGTGGCCCCCGAGACCTTTTCGGTGATCCCAAACTTCTCGGCATCGGCCGTGGAGCGCTTCGGGGCAATGTGGTTGAGCTGCAGGTCGGCTTGTCGTGCACCACCGGCGAGCGCTGCAGCGCGCACGGCGTCGGCAGCCACGCGGGGTTCGAAGCCTATGCCGTCCTTGGCTGGCTCGACCCAGGCGCGCGTACCGTTCGTCCCCCAGATTGCGTTCTGGGGATCCCGAATACGCGTACCGAGAGCCTCGCTAATGACCGGTGCGAGTTTCTGGGGATCAAAGGCGGCGGTGGCCTTGCCGTTCTCGTTGCGCACCATCACGGCCGATTGCAGCATCGCGGTCGACAGCGCGCCGACGCGGTTGCCGTCGGCATTGAGGGCGACGGGTGCCGACGCGAGCGACTCAGCGGAGGCGGCGGCTGCGCGGGCGTCGGCTGTCGAGATCGCCGGCTTGGTTGTCGAGGAGGTCAGTTTGATCTTGTGCTTGTTCGCCAGCGCAGCCTGAGCTGCTGCGAGCAGAATGGCGCGCGTCGAGATCGAATGGCCATCACGGGCGGGGGAGATCGTCGTCTTGCCTTGCGAAATGCGGACGGTCGCAGAGCGGGCCGGTTCGGCAATGAGCCGCAGGTTGGCGGGCACGCGGGGGTGAACGGGAGTGGTGATCGACGGGTCAACGTTTTCCGAGTAGATGAACGGCAGCAGCAGGGAACGCAGGCGACCGGTCCGCATGGCGCGATCGACGGTCTCGTTGATGTCGATGCGCGCGTTGAGTTCGGCGGGGTTCATTGCCGCGGTCTGCGCATCGAGCGTGACGATGACGTTCTTGTCGAGTTGTGGGGAGAGGCTGTCGTGAAGGAGTGCCTTGGCGTCGGTGGGGGACAGACCACCAACGTCAATGCCATGGACGCTGACGCCAGGAGCAACATCGCCACGGAATGAGAGTCCGTGAATGACAGTCACCACGACCAGGACAGCAACGACGAGGACGACAATTTGTCGTCGACGAGCATTGGTGCGTCGGGGCCTCCGCTTGCGGGGAGTGGGGCGGGGACGGTCGCGGACGGGGATCGTATTGGCCATTGGTACCGGCAACCCATGATACCGGTCGTCTCTCTTTCTGACTGCGATCCCACTTCCACCCGGCTAGCATCAACCTACGTGAGCATTCCCGAGCAGGACGAACCGCGCCGAGAGGCGGCCTTTACGTGGGTTTCGAGCCGTCGTGGGGCGTCGGCGCGGGCGAGTCGGCGCCACTGGGCGGACATCCGTGGACCGATGTTGGCGGCCGCTGCGCTCGGGCTGCTGCAGGCCGGCATTGTCGGTCTCGCGCTTGAGGGCTTTTCGCGTTGGGACGTGCGCGCGATTGCGATTGTTCCGGTCATCGCCATCACGACCTTCTTGATGGTGTTGGCGCTCAATCTGATTCGCACGGCCGTGCGTCCGACCGATGTTTTTGGGACGGGTCCCGCGGGTGCGATCCTCGAGGTCGTGGCGATCACCACGCCGGTCTTGCACGATGGACTCTCGCCCTCAGCCGCCTTGCTCTTGGCGACTGAGGCACAGGAGCGGTTGGGCTATGCCGCGGTGGCGATCTCGGATCGACAGCATGTTCTGGCCCACGTCGGTCTTGCGGCCGACCATCATGGCGCTGGCACGGCGGCTCCTCCCGGCGCGGTGCAGGCAATGGCCGAGGCGCGTGTAGCGCGATTGCCCGTTGGCTGGCAGCACGGCTGCGATTCGCAGTGTCCATTGCGTTCGGCGGTCGTCGGCCCGCTCGTAGTGCGTGGCCGCGTCGTTGGTTCGCTGATCGCCTTCTTTGAGGGTGCGCTGTCGGTCTCGGATCGCGAGCGCGCGGTGGTCGAGTCGCTGTGTGGTCTTGTCTCGACGGCGCTCGAGGCGGGCGAGTTGGAGGTCCATGCTCGGGCCAGCGCGTCGGCCGAGTTGGCGGCGATTCAGGCTCAGATCGAGCCGCACTTTCTCTTCAATGCGCTCAACACGATCGCGGCGTTCATTCGCACCCAGCCTGACGATGCGCGGCGTCTCGTGACGACCTTTGCTGAGTACTGCCGCGCGACGCTTCGGTCGCCGTCGACGTTTGTCACGTTTGCCGAGGAGATGGAACACGTCGAGGCCTACCTCGAGCTCGAGCAGGCGCGCTTTGGCAGCGACCTCGTGATCGAGCGCCGGATCAGCGCTGCCGCGAACGACGTGATGGTGCCGCCGTTTATCGTGCAGCCGCTCGTCGAGAACGCGATCAAGCACGGCAAGACCGATCAGCCCCTGCGCGTGGTGGTGCGGGCCGATGTGCGCTTTGGTCGGTTGCGGGTGATCGTCCGCGACAACGGCCGTGGCATCTCGCGTGCGGACGCCGAGCACGTGCTCGAGCCGGGCTATGGCTCGGGTGGAGCGGGCCTCGGGCTGGCCTCGGTGCACCGCCGGATTCAGGCCTACTACGGCGAATTGGGGCGGCTGCGGATTGCGAGCTCGCCGCTCTTTGGCACGCACGTCAGCGTGCTGGTCCCGATCGAGCGTCCGCAGGCCGAGCAGGACGCGGCATGACCCTGCTCGCCTTGATCGTCGACGACGAGACGCCCGCGCGCTCGGAGTTGCGCCACCTGCTGGGTGGCATCGATGGAGTCGAGGTCGCCGGCGAGGCTGCGAGCGCACGCGAGGCGTTGGTCCTCGCCGAGCGCATGGCCTACGACGTCGTCTTTCTCGATATCTCGATGCCGGGTGGTGCGGGAGGCATCGAGACCGCCAAGAAGCTTGCGGCGTTGCCGAACCGACCCACGGTCGTGTTTGTCACCGCGCACGACGACCGCGCGATCCAGGCCTTCTCGGTCGAGGCGGTCGACTATCTCCTCAAGCCGGTGCGGCAGGACCGGCTCGTCACTGCCGTGCGGCGGGTGGCGGCAATTCGAGCGGGGTCGGCGCCGGGCGAGGCCGGCGAGCTGCGGATTCCTGTGTTGGGTGAGGATGGCGAGACGCTGTTGATCGACCCGGCTGAGATTGCGTACGCCGAGGCCGACCGGGACCACTCGACGCTTGCACTGATCGACGGGCGCCACTTGGCCTGCACGCGTTCGTTGCGGACACTCGAAGACCAGCTACCGACGACGTTTCTGCGGATTCACCGTTCGCAGATCGTCAATCTCGCCCAGGTTGCGGCGCTCGAGCCTATTGGCGAGGGCCGAGTCCAGGCGCGGCTATCCGACGAGGGTGGCACGACACTCGCCGTCGCTCGACGCCAGACGCGTGCGTTGCGAACGGCGCTTGGGCTTCGCTGACAGAGGGCGGCTACTCTGCAACGAATGCACGACTTTGCAGCCATTGAAGAGGCGCTCACAGAGCTGCCCGAAACGGAGTGGGCGACGGCTGCGAGTGCTGTCCTCGTGGCCTGCGTTTTCGACGACTTGGGGATGGATGAAGACGAGCTCAATGCGGCCGCACGGCGAGGACTCCTGCTCGCGGCGGCGGCGGGCAATCCGGCCGAATCGATTGGCTTTGGCTCGCGCGCGGCGCTCGAGACGGCCTCCGATTTAGCGCTCGATGGCTTTGGCGAGCGGCTGGCTGCGGCCCTGACCACGCTCGCCACCCAGATTCCCACCGAGTGCCCGTGCGTGGTCGCAGCTGTGACGGAACTGGCCGGCGATAACCGCGTGGCCCTCGAGGCGCTCGCCGTTGTGGTCTTGCACAACGCTATCGACTGACATGGCTGGCATCGACGTAGAGAAGGCGATCGCGAAGCTCAAGCCCGCGCGGGTGCGCGAGTTGACGCTGGCGGTTCTGCTCGCCGAGCCCGACGACTTCGAGGACCTCCCCGCCCCGCAGGTGATGCTGCGCAACGACGGCTGGACGGGTGTCACCACCACGATCGATGGCGATGGCTATCGCGCGGTGTTGATCACCGCGGGTGGGCGCCGCACGGCCTCACGATCCTGCACGGTGATTGATCCCGAAGGCGTGGTAATCGGCTCGTTCGCGGCGGACTCCGCGGCTCGGATTGCGGCTGCCACGACTGCAGCACTGGTGGCGCCGCGCCTGTTGCGCGACGAGCCCGTCACGCTCGGCGTGTTGGGTGCGGGGCCGCTGGGGCGGCTCGCCATCCAGTCACTTACTGAGGCTCTACCGATCGAGCGGGTTCTGATCCACGACCCCGATCCGCTGGCCGCCGCCGAGGCCGCAGAGCTCGGACGTCTCGTGGGCGATGCACCCACGGCCGTGCGCGATGCGTCGCTGATCGTGACGGCCACGAACGCTCGCGACCCGGCGCTGCGCGCCGATTGGGTCGCGCCCGGTGCGGCGATCATCGCCCTTGGTGCCGACCGTCAGGGGCGGCGCGAGCTCGACTATCGCATCCTCGCCGAAGCCGCCTTTGTCACCTGCGATGCCCCGGCGATCGCGCGCGTGATTGCCGACGATCTACGTGACTGTGTCCTCGAGGGCCATCTCGAATGGCAGGAGGTCACGCCGATTCGCGACGTGCTGGTGCCCGTGGTCGATGCGCGTGTCACCGATGACGATCTCGTGGTGGCAAAACTGATCGACCCGACGCCTGTCTTGCTCGCGTTGGCACGAGCGGCACTGCGCCGCTGAACTAGTTGTCGAGCAGGCGACGCATCTCCGAAATGATGTCGGCGCCAACGGCCTCCGTCACTTCGGGGTGGTCGAGCACGCGATCGTGCGAGCCCTCGTCGAGGCGCTCAACGACGTAGGAGTCTTCCATCACGTCTTGGAGTGGCCGGCCGGTGCCAACCTCGCGCAGGACGTGTTGCACGACCTCTTCGTCACGATGCTGTGGGCTGGGCGGGATGATGTCTTGTTCGCTCATGCACCGAAGCCTAGCCCGACGCGTCCGTGTGCGCTGCGCGACCGAAAGTCAGCATTGGTAGGCTCGTTGAGATTCGACCGCTGGAGCACCGATGAACGTCCGCGTTGGCCATAGTCCCGACCCCGATGACGCCTTCATGGTGTGGGCGATTGCCGAGCGCGCGCTCGACCTGCGCGGCTTCGAGATCGAGCTTGTGCCGGCCGATATCCAGACGCTCAACGTGTGGGCAGGCGAGGGCCGCCTCGAGGCGACCGCCATGTCCGTTGGCGCGTACCCGGGCGTGCAAGACACGTATCGCCTGCTCGGCCACGGCGCTTCGCTCGGCGAGGGCTACGGCCCGGTCGTCATCGCCAAGACCGATCTCACGCCCGCCGACCTCGCCGGCCAGCGCGTCGCCGTGCCTGGCCCGCAGACCACCGCATTCCTCACCGCCCGCCTCGCATTGCCAGCCTTCGAGCCGGTGCAGCTCGACTTCGAGGCGATCATGGCTGCCGTCGCCTCGGGCGATGTCGCCGCTGGTGTCGTCATCCACGAGGGCCAGCTGACGTGGGAGCAGGAGGGCTTCAAGCGCGTGCTCGATCTCGGCGCGTGGTGGGAGGGCGACACCGGCCTGCCGCTGCCGCTCGGCGCCGTCGCGATGCGTCGCGACGTGCCAGAGGATCGGGCCCTCGACCTGTCTGCCGTCCTCAAGGAGGCGGTGGCCGTGGGCCTCGAGCACCGCGGGGAGGCCCTCGCCTACGCGATCGAGTACGGCCGCGGCATCGCGCCCGAGCTCAACGACCGCTTCGTCGCGATGTACGTCAACGACCTCA
>CANKHS010000045.1 GCA_947481755.1 Actinomycetota bacterium
CGAAAATGTCGCAGAACGCCTGGTCCGTGATGCCCGCTAACGCTGCCATCCATGATCCCGTGCTCGCGCACGAAGTCGTGGCTCTGCTTGACGTGCAGCCTGGCATGACCGTCGTCGACGGCACCTTTGGTGCTGGTGGACACGCCACGATGCTGGCCGAGTTGATGCAGGGGCGTGGAGCCTACGTCGCCATCGATCGCGACCCGTCGGTCGAGAACCGCGCTCGCTCGTTCCGCGCCTCGCACCCCGACATGGCCGTGCGACTTCTCAAGCGTGACTTCGTTGACGCCTTCCGCTCGCTCGCTATCGAGAACGTCGAAGCCGATGCGATCCTCCTGGACCTCGGCGTCTCGTCGATGCAGATCGACCAGCCCGACCGTGGTTTCTCCTACGCCGTCGACGCACCACTCGACATGCGTATGGACCCGCGTGGGGGAGACACCGCCGCAGACCTGCTTGCCAACCTCTCGGAGCGCGAGCTCGCGGACATGTTCTCTCGCTACGGCGAAGAGCGCTACTCGCGCCAGATCAGCCGCGCCATCTGTCGCCGTCGTCGCGAGCGCCCTTACGAGCGCAGTGCCGACCTCGTGGACACGATTCGCCACAGCATCCCGACGCCCGCACAGTTTGGTTCGGGCCATCCCGCCAAGCGCGTCTTCCAGGCGCTACGCATCGCCGTCAACGACGAGTTGACGATGGTCGAAGATGGTCTTGACGCAGCGATGCACATTCTCAAGCCGGGCGGCCGGATCGCCGTGATCTCGTTTCATTCGCTCGAGGATCGAATCGTCAAAGAGCGATTCCGCGATGCCTCGGCGCCCTGCACCTGCCCGCCTGACCTGCCGATCTGTGGCTGCGCACGAGAGGCCACGCTTCGTGTTCTCACGCCTCGGGTCATTCGACCCGGATCGTCCGAGCTTGACCGCAACCCCCGCGCCGCCTCGTCGCGCCTCCGCGTCGCCGAGCGCACCACGGCTGACCTCCCGAAGGACGCAGCCTGATGGCCGTTGCCGTTCCACGCCCAACAACTGCACCACCGCGCCCTCGCCGCAAGCCCGCTCCGCGCCCGATTGACGATGTCAAGGCCAAGCCGCGTCGGCGTGCAGCGACACCCCGCACGCGTGCCAAGCGGGCATCCGTTAACGGGCGACTAGCGCCGTTCCGGATTGCCGCGATCATCGCGATTGTTGGCGTGGTCTTGTCGCTTGTTGTGTACCTGCATGTTTCGTCGCTGCGGGCCACGATGCAGGCCGGCGAGTTGCGCACACAGGTAGAGGCGACGCAGAATGACGCCTCGAACATTCAGGCCGAAACCGAGCAGCGCCTTGCTGACGGTCGTGTTGAGCAGGCTGCAGCCGCCTACGGCATGGTGCTCGTGCCGTCGCAGGCGATGCGCACGCTGCCGATAAAAATTCCGAAGGATCTTCAGACTCACTAACGTGGCAACGCGCTCCGCTCCTCCACGAACACCGCGTCGCGCAACAGGTCAGCGCCAACTTCCGCCGCCAGCGCGGCGCATTCGTTGGCTTCTCGTCGCAGCGGGACTGTTTCTCCTCATCTGCCTCGGACGAGCCGTCCAGATGCAGATTGTCGATGGTGGCTGGTATTCCAAGCGAGCGAGCGGTCAGCATCGAGTGGAGTTGGCAACAACGGCGCCACGTGGCGCGATTCTCGACCGTGACGGTTATCGCCTCGCTCTGACCGAACAGGCGAGCACGATCGGCGCGACGACATCGATGATTACCGATCCCGCACGTGTTGTGGCAGCCGTCGCAGAGGCGAGTGGAGAGTCGCCTGACACGATCATGTCGCGGCTCAACGCGACGGGTCCGACCCATGTTGATTTGGCGCGCCAAGTTCCACAGGCCGCAGCCAAGCGTGTGCAGGCAATGGGGATCAAGGGTTTGGATTTCACGGCTGAAGATCGTCGTGTCTATCCGAGCGCGATTGCTGCTCCGGTGATTGGCGTCACCGATCTCGAGGGCAAGGGACTTGCCGGGCTCGAGTTGCAGTACGACAAGATCTTGCGTGGCCAGAACGGCCTCGAAGTACGCACCGAAGATCCTGGTGGAAACGCCATCAGTGTGATCAGTTCGCAAGCGATGCGCCCGGGGCACACGATCAGTACTGGGCTCGAGCGACAGGTCCAGATTGAAGCCGAAGGCGTCACGGCAGAGACGCGATCGACGTATCACGCGAAAGCAGTGACGGCGATCGTGATGGATCCGAAGACGGGCGAGATTCTGGCGATGGCTTCCGCGCCTGCTCCCACCAGTGGCGATTATCGACAGGCCACGGCAAACGAGGTTCGGCTGCGAGGAATTACGGACGTCTACGAGCCTGGCTCGACGTTTAAAGCCGTCACGCTGGGCGCGGGGCTCGCAACAGGCCGCATTTCGCCAACGACGCGCGTTGACGTTGGCAGCGAATGGCAGCTCTATGACGGCACGCTGCACGACTCGCACCCCAATCCAGGCGTCAAGACGGCCACCGAAGCACTCCGCATTTCCTCGAATATTGGTGTCGCAAAACTCGCCTATGAGCATCTCTCAACTCCGGGCGCACACGACAGCGTCCTCTCGCAGTGGATCGATCGGTTCGGCTTCGGTGTGCCAACCGGCATCGATTTGCCAGGTGAGGTGGCAGGCATCGTGCCCGCATATAAGGATTGGTCGGGCACCTCGCCGTTGAACATTCCGATTGGACACGGCGTGGCGGCAACACCGATCCAGATTGCGCAGCTGTACGCCACGATCGCCAATGGCGGAGTGCAGACCACACCACATCTTGTGACGCGCATTGATGGTCAGGGCCCCGTTGGGCTTCAGCGAAAACGCGTCATGCCCGCTCGCGCAGCGCGTACGCTCGCCGGGATGCTCGAAGGCGTCGTCTCTGATCAAGGCACGGGCTCGGCGGCACAGATCCCTGGCTACTCGGTGGCTGGCAAGACTGGTACCACGAAGAAGATTGACAAGAGCGGCGTGTATTCCGACCACCGTTACCTCTCCTGGTTCGTCGGCTTTGCCCCGGTCAACAATCCGCGTGTCTTGACGCTGATCATGGTTGATGAGCCGCATGGTGGTCAGTACTACGGTGGTGAAGTCGCTGGTCCAGCCTTCGCAAAGCTGACGGAGCGTGCCTTGATTGCGCTTGGTGTCCAGCAGGACCGCCCCAGCACTGCAACGGGCTAGTTATCGCGACACCGAGCGACGTCGGCATCCGGAATGTCCCCGAAGTGGCGGTGCGTGGGGTGCGCGGACTAGGATTTGACACATAGTGCTGCTCACGGACCTCCTCGGTCCCGTTCTAGCGCGGGGTACGACGCTCCCAATTGTTGGAGTTGAAATCGTCGATCTCGCGTACGACTCGCGACGAGTCGAAGACGGGACAATGTTCTTCTGCGCCCCCGGCGCCACGACGGATGGGCATGACCATGCTGCGGCCGCCGTTGCCGCTGGTGCGGTTGCGCTCGTCGTCGAGCGAGAGCTCCCACTCAGCGTCCCGCAGATCATCGTCAACTCGACGCGTGCCGTGATGGGGCCGCTCGCCGATACGTTCTTCGGTCATCCGTCGCGGCAGCTTCGGATACTCGCTGTCACCGGCACGAACGGCAAGACCACCACGGCGTACCTCCAGCACGCGATCCTGACGGCCGCCGGTGAGCAGGTAGGGCTGCTCGGCACTATCGAGCGACGGATTGGGGGTGTGAGTGAGCCTGCGGTGCGAACGACGACAGAAGCAATTGATCTACACCGCGATTTCGGCCGCATGGTCGACGCCGGCGATACCGCCTGTGCCATGGAGGTCTCGTCGCACGCACTCGAGCAGCAACGGGTGGGGGGCGTGACGTTCGCCGCTGCAGCCTTTACGAACTTGACGCGCGACCACCTCGACTATCACCCGACGATGGACGCCTATTTCGAGGCCAAAGCGTTGCTGTTTGACGGCCGTTGCCCGTCGGCCACAAACGCCGATGACGCCTACGGCTGCCAGCTCGCGGCCGATGTACGCTTCGGCATGGCGACGGCGACCGCAGAGGTTCGCGCCGAGCAGATCGTCCTCGGCCCAACCAGCACGCGGTTTCGTCTGTGTAGCCCCTGGGGTGACGCCGATGTCGAGACACACCTTGTTGGGCTCTTTAACGTCGAGAACGCGCTGGCGGCTGCCAGTACAGCTGGGTTGGCCGGCATTGGCATTGAGGCGATCGCGGCCGGACTTGCTGCCGCACCAGGCGTGCCCGGTCGGTTGGAGGTTGTCAGTGGCGACGAGTCATTCGCCGTCATCGTCGATTACGCGCACACAGCGGATGCTCTGGCCAACGTCTTGCGTGCCGTGCGAGAACTCGCAACGGGACGCGTGATCGTGGTGTTTGGCTGCGGTGGTGACCGCGATCGCGGCAAGCGCCCCGAGATGGCTCGGGCTGCGTGCGAGCTAGCCGATCACGTGATTATCACGTCGGACAATCCGCGCTCCGAGGACCCGCAGGCAATTGTCGACGAAGCGCTTGTCGGTGCTGATGGCACCGTTGACGTCGAATTGGATCGTCGCCGCGCCATCGCTCGTGCCATCGAGTTGGCTGAACCAGGCGACGTCGTGTTGATCGCCGGCAAAGGCCATGAGCAGGGGCAGGACACCGGTGGCGTCGTGACACCGTTCGACGATCGCGTCGTTGCGCGCGAGGTGCTGGCGTGATCCCTCTCAAGCTCGTCGACGTGCCGGCCTCGATCGTCATGCGTGGCGATTCTCAGGTACGAGCCACCGGCATTGCGATCGACTCGCGACTGGTCGAGCCTGGCGATCTGTTTATCGCCATCCGCGGTGGTGTCGATCACATTGAGGCAGCGATCGCTGCCGGCGCAATTGCCGTCGTCGTCGAAGAGGATCACGTCGAAAAGGCACTCGAAACCTCGATTCCGACGATCCTGGCGACGTTCTCGAGTATTCGCTGCCTCCAGTGTCTTGGCGACGTCAACGCGGCTGCCACATTGGCGCAACGCGTCGGCATTACGGGCAGCACGGGCAAGACCTCGACGAAAGACGCACTCGCGCACCTGATCGCGGGTCAGCGGCGCGTCGTCTCGGCCCTCGAAGGGCATAACAATGAGATTGGCTACCCGTTGACCCTGACGCGCATCAACGAGGACACGGAGGTCGCCGTCTGCGAGCTGGCGATGCGCGGCAAGGGGCAGATTGCAGAACTCTGCGCCATCGCGGCGCCGGACATTGGTGTGATCACGAACATTGGTGTGGCACACATCGAGCTGCTCGGCTCACCAGAGGCGATTGCAGCCGCCAAAGCAGAGATCACCGCGGGCCTCCGAGAGGGTGGACATGCGGTTTTGCCATTTGCCGAGCCACTGCTCGATCCCTATCTACCGGCCGACGTGCAGATCACGACCTTTGGCGATGAGGCGGGCTCGGATATCCAACTCGTCGACCGGCACGTGCGCGATGACGGACAGGATCTGACGTACCTCGTCCACGGCGAACTCCTGACGCTCAAGACCAATCTCGTAGGACGCCACCATGCCCGCAATCTGGCGGCGGCCCTCGCTGTGTGTCACATTCTCGGCCTCGATCTCGATCGTGTCGCCGAGCGCGCCGGCGATATTCCCTTGCCGCGTTGGCGTGGCGAGACACAGCGAATTGCGGGGGGCATCGACGTTGTCAACGATTCCTACAACGCCAATCCCACGTCGATGGAGGCGGCATTGCGACTCCTCGCAGAGACCCCGACCGAAGGCCGTCGCATCGCTGTGCTGGGGCTGATGGCCGAGCTCGGACCAGACGCTGATCGGTACCACCGGGAGGTCGGAGCGCTGGCGGCGAGGGTCGGGATCGATATGGTGGTCGCCGTGGGGGATCTCGCACGTGCCTATCTCGACGGAGCTGGTGATGGTGTGGTCGGCGTTGCCGTTGCCGATACTGACGCCGCTGTCGAACAGTTGCTCGCAACGGTGCAGGCCGGTGACCGCGTGCTCGTGAAGGGTTCGCGCGCCGCTGGCTTAGAGGTTGTGCCCGTTCTGCTCGCAGAACGCCTCGAGGACGCCGCAGCATGACCAACGTGCTCGCCTCTGGCGTTGTCGCAATCCTGATCTCGATCTTTGCTGGGCCACGATTCGTTGCGCTCCTCCGCCGCTACAAGGTTGGACAGCGCATCCGCGACGAAGGACCCGCAGGCCACCAGACCAAGTCCGGCACGCCCACCATGGGCGGCCTCTTGATCATCCTTGCCACGTTGGTGCCGTACCTAATTTTCTCGTCGTACGGGGCTCGCAGTCTGGCGGTTCTTGGCGCGATGATCGGCTGTGGCCTGATTGGCTTTATCGACGACTACCTCAGCGTGATTCGCCGACGGTCGCTCGGTCTGCAGGGGCGTTGGAAGCTCGTTGGTCAATTGATCATCTCGATCGGGATTTGTTTTGTCGCTGTGCATGAGGGAATTTCCACCAGCATTTTTGTGCCGATCGCAGACATTCACGTCAACCTTGGACCGGCCTGGTACGTCCTCGTCTTCCTGATCGTGGTCGGCGCCTCGAATGCGGTCAACTTGACTGACGGCCTCGATGGCCTGGCCGCGGGCACCTCCACGATTGCGATGCTCGCCTTTACGTCGATGTGCGTGATTGGTTTCCAGGTTGGTCAGCGGGCACTGTCAATGCCAGGAATTGACGACACGTCGACGGGTCCCGGACTGTTTGATCTGCAACGCCAGACATCAGAGACGCTGGACCTCGCGATCCTGGCCGCAGCGCTCCTAGGAGCGTGCGTGGGGTTCCTGTGGTTCAACAGTTATCCCGCCGAGGTTTTCATGGGGGACACCGGTTCGCTCGCACTCGGTGGTGCGTTGGCGGGCTTTGCGATCTTTACAAAGACCGAGCTCTTGTTGCCGTTGATCGGGGGTATCTTCGTCGCCGAAGCCGCGAGCGTGATCATCCAAGTGATCAGCTTCCGCCGCTTTGGTCGCCGCGTCTTCTTGATGGCGCCGATCCATCATCACTTTGAAATGAAAGCCTGGAGCGAAACGAAGATCATGTTCCGCTTCCTGATCGTGGCATCGATCTTTGCCTCAATTGCCTTCGTTCTCTACTACGTGCGCTTCAACCAATACGCATGAGCGGCGACCTCGAGTTACCGAGACATCCGCTCGTGCTCGGCGCGGCGCGTTCTGGTCGAGCAGCAGCACGAGCGTTGCTGGAGGCCGGTGTAGAGGTAACGCTTGTCGATGACAGGCCGAGCGACAGTACTGATGCGCCCTGTGAGATCGTGGCGCCGGATACCGTCGACGTCGCGGAGTTTGACGTCATCGTCAAGAGCCCCGGCATTCCGAGCAATCACCCGTTGCTCGTTGCGGCGCGCGAGCTCGAGTTGCCCATCTGGGCAGAGGTCGAGTTGGGCTATCGCCTGCTGCCGCCGGGCGCACGCGTGATCGGCGTGACGGGCACGAACGGCAAAACGACGACGACCGAACTCGTTGGCGCGATGCTCTACGCGGCCGCATTGCCGTACGTCGTCTGTGGCAATGTCGGAACGGCATTGTGCGAGGTCGCAGTCCACCTCCCACAGGGCGGCATCGCAGTCTGCGAACTATCGAGTTTTCAACTCGAAGACATCATCAGCTTTCACTGTGACGCCGCAGCGCTGATCAACATCACGCCAGATCACCTCGATCGACACGGCTCGCTTGAGGCATACGAGCAGGCGAAGTTGCGGATCTTTGAGACGCAGGACGAGAACGACATCGCCGTCCTCAACGACGACGATCCTCACTGTGCCGGCCTCTCGCGACTACCCGGCGATGGCGAGATCGTGCGTGTTCGCGGTGCCGACGCTGAAGCCTTCGGGTTCGACGACGGGTACTTGCTGGGCGATCACAATCGAGAGAACGTGGCCGTGGCCGCGGCGCTTGTCCAGGCCGTCGGTGTCTCGCCCGAGTGCATCGCCGCAGCCGTCCACGATTTCGAGCCTGTCCCTCATCGCCTCGAGGATTGCGGCAGCGTGGGGGGTGTCCGCTTCTGGAACGACTCCAAGGCCACGAATGTCGACGCCACGATCAAGGCGCTGACCGCGTTTCCGGACGGTGCCGTGCGGTTGATTCTCGGTGGTAGCGATAAGGGCGCGGATTTTACGTCGCTCGCTGAGGCGCTTCCGGGTCGCATTCGACGGGCCTATCTGACTGGTCCGGCGGGCGCACGCTTGTTTGACGCGCTCACTTCGGCCGGCGTTGATGCTGTCGTCTGCACAGATTTTGACGATGCCGTCCACACGGCAGCACGCGATGCCGAAAGTGGCGAGCACGTGCTGCTCGCGCCGGCCTGCGCCAGTTTCGACGAATTTGCCGACTACGTGGCTCGCGGCGAGCAATTTCGCGCTTTGGTAACAGTGCTTGGCGCCGCGTAGATACAGGCAGAGGGGATGCTAACCGGGTGGCGAACCCACCTGTGTGCAACGCGCCAATCCTCTCCGGCTGTTTCGTTCTGACGACGGCGTCCCCAAACTCTTGCGGCGCGAGCTACCACTCGAAGCTCAGGTGCTGGCGA
>CANKHS010000046.1 GCA_947481755.1 Actinomycetota bacterium
CCGGGGTGAGATCGCCGTCCGGATCATTCGGGCCTGTCGCGAACTCGGCATCGAATCCGTCGCGGTCTACTCGACGGCTGACAAGGATGCGATGCACGTACGTCTCGCCGATCGGGCGGTCCAAATTGGGCCGCCCGCTGCCGCTGATTCGTATCTGCGCGTCGACCAACTGGTCTCGGCGGCACTGACGACGGACTGCGATTCGATCCACCCTGGCTATGGCTTTCTGGCCGAGAGTACCGAGCTCGTCAACGCCTGTGCCGAGCACGATCTCGTCTGGATCGGACCCTCGGCCGAGGCTATCGAGACGATGGGCGATAAGGCCGTTGCGAAGGACACGATGCGCAACGCTGGTCTGCCGCTCGTCCCTGGCTCGGCCGGGCGCCTGTCGGGACCGGAAGAGGCGGCAACCGTGGCGGCCGAGGCCGGCTACCCCGTGCTGCTGAAGGCCGCAGCGGGCGGCGGCGGCAAGGGCATGCGTCTCGTGCACGGCCCCGACGAGGTTCGCGATGGCTTCCTCGCGGCCAGCACCGAGGCCGAGGCGGCCTTCGGCGATGCCGGTATGTACCTCGAGAAGGCTGTCATCAACGCGCACCACATCGAGATTCAGGTGATGGGTGACGGTGAGGGCGGGGGACTGATCCTCGGTGAGCGTGAATGTTCGATTCAGCGTCGGCACCAGAAGCTGATCGAGGAATCGCCATCGCCATTTCTCGCCGCTGCGACGTTGCAGACCATGAAGGACGCCGGCGTGGCGGCGCTGAAAGCACTCAACTATTCGGGTGCTGGCACGATTGAGTTTCTCGTCGGCGAGGACCAGTCGTTCTACTTCATGGAGATGAACACGCGTCTCCAGGTGGAGCACCCCGTCACCGAGCAGGTGGCCGGTTACGACCTCGTGCAGGCACAGCTGCTCGTCGCCGGCGGCGAAGGCGTGCCACCATGGGACGGTGAAACACGTGGCCATGTGATCGAGTTCCGTATCAACGCTGAGGATCCGATGCATGGTTTTCGCCCGGCGCCAGGTCGGATCGAAAAGTTTCGACCGCCGCTCGGCCCGGGCATTCGCATCGACACGTTTGTCGAGGATGGCGCGACCGTGCCGCCGTTCTACGACTCGATGATCGCGAAGTTGATCGTCACCGCACCGACGCGCGAAGCGGCGCTCAACCGTGCGGCACGCGCGCTTGACGAGTTCGTGATCGAAGGCATTCCAACGACCATTCCGCTGCTACGTGAGATTGTCGACGAGCCGAATTTCCGCGCCGGCCACTACACCACGACGTATATCGACGAGGTCGGCCCATCGCTGGCGACACTCGGGGAGGCCTAGACATGGCCACCGCCGCAGAGGTCAAGGACACCGACGGCTCGCGCCGCCAATCGCGTCGAGCCGCTGTGATGCTGCTTTACCAGGAGGACATCACCGGGTATCCGATGGAGCAGATCGTCACGCAGCACGAGGTGGATGCTGCGCGCCCATTGCCCGCTTACGCACGAGCCTTGATCGATGGCGTTCACCTGCACCGCGTGGCGCTCGACGAAGAGATTGACGAGCGCGCCGACGGTTGGAGCCTTGAGCGGATTGCCCCAGTCGAGCGCGCCGTGTTGCGCGTCGCCCTCTTGGAACTCGATCAGGACGACCCGCCGGCTGCGGTTGCGATCGCCGAAGCCGTGGCGCTAGCAAGTCGGTACGCGTCGCCCGAGGCAGCAGCCTTCGTCAACGGGATCATCAGCGCTGCAGCCCGCACGCGCGGCAAGGGGCGGTAACCTCCGGCTGATGAGCGACGTCGACCCCTTTGACGAATTGGTGGTGCGGCTCGAGGCTGCGCGCACGCGACTCGACAGCGTCGATACGCCTGACGATGCCGTCACGGCCCTCGAGGAGCTTCAGGAGACAGCACGCGAAATCTCCGCCGAGATCGACCGTCGCCGTCGCGCCCTGTCGGATGAGCGTGGCGATGGGCAACTCGACCTCCTCTGACCCAGCGGCGATCGCGCGACTTGGTGCGCTTGTCGAGACGGCGCTCCAGACGGACGTCGGTCGCGCCATCGGTACTGATGCCGATCTCGCACCGTTTGCGGCTGCCTTGCGTTATCCGATTGCGGCGGGTGGCAAGCGATTGCGCCCGATCCTGCTCTTGGCCACCGTTGAGGCGCTGGGTGGCGACGTCGAAGCGGCACTGCCGAGCGCCTGTGCTCTCGAGCTGATCCACACCTTCTCGTTGGTGCACGATGATCTGCCGGCGCTCGACGACGACTCGCTGCGTCGTGGCCTGCCCACGACGCATATCGAGTTTGGTGAGGATGTCGCCATCCTCGTGGGGGACGGCCTCTTTGCGCTGGCCTTCCGTCTGATCGCGGAGGCGGCTGAGACGCCTGCAGAGGCACGTTTGGCAGTCATGAGCGAGCTCGCGTACGCGACGGACGGCATGGTCCGGGGTCAGTATCTCGATCTTCGTCCGGTTGCCAATCCTGACGAGGCCTCGTTGCGGCGGATGTGTGGCCTCAAAACGGGCTGTCTGATTGAAGCCGGTGTGCGAATGGGCCTGGCGTTGGTATCAGCCGATACTCAGGCCACGACGTCCTACACGGCACTCGCGGCCGAGCTCGGTGTCGGCTTCCAAATCGTTGACGACGTACTCGACGCCACGAGCACGACGGACACGCTGGGCAAAACGGCGGGTGCAGACGTTGCGAACGAACGGAACACGTTCGTCACCGTACTGGGGCTCGACGAGGCCCAGGCGGCCGCTGAGCGCTCCTGGCAGACGACAGAGCGCCTGCTCGCTGCTCTTCCTGGCCACCCCGCAGCGCTCGCGGCGATCGCCGAGCTCGTCTACCACCGTGATCGCTGACGATGGCAGATCGTCCTGCGCGTGAACGGCTCGACCAAGCACTGGTGACGCGGGGCCTAGCGCCGACCCGTTCGAAGGCGCAGGCCTACATCTTGGCGGGGCTCGTGACGGTCAATGGCGAGCTCGCTCGCACGGCCGGGCAGGCTGTGCAGGTCGACACAGTGATCGCGGTGCAAGACCTGCCACGGTTTGTTTCGCGGGCAGGTGACAAGCTCGATGGCTTCCTGACCCACCTCGAGTGGGATGTAGCGGGCGCCGACGTACTCGACATTGGGGCCTCGACCGGTGGCTTTACCGACTGCCTTCTACAGCGTGGCGCTGCACGGGTGATCGCGGTCGACGTTGGCTATGGCCAGCTCGATTCGAAGCTCCGCAACGACGATCGCGTGACGGTCATGGAGCGCACGAATGCGCGCAGTCTTGACGCAGAATCACTCCCATATGCGCCCGATCTGATCGTCGCCGACGTCTCCTTTATCTCGCTCCGACACATCCTTGGCCCTGCGTTTGCAAGTGCTCGTGCGCCCTGGCGAGCCGTCGTGCTCGTCAAGCCGCAGTTTGAGGCCTCGCCCGGCGACGTTGGCAAAGGTGGTGTCGTTCGCGAGACCACGATCCGGCAGCAGGCAGTGGCCTCGGTCGCCCGCTACGCTTTAGGACTCGGTGCAGTGCCGCTGACGGCCCGCGACTCCGGCTTGCCGGGTCCCGCCGGAAACCACGAATATCCGCTCGCCATCGTCTCTCACGATCACCCCCTCGCCCATGACTCCAACTCCGACCCCGAACGCATCGCCCTCGACGCAGTCCACGATGTCTAGCGTCCGCCGCATTTTGCTCGTTACGCACGACGATCCATTGATCACTCGCGCGGTCTTGCCGACGTTGGCGACGCTGATCGCGGGCCGTGGTGTCGAGCTTGTGCTCGGTGAGGAGGAGGTTGCAAAGCACCCCGACCTGCAGCCCGTCAGTGTCGATCGCCCCGATGAGGTCGACCTGGTCCTCGTCTTAGGTGGCGACGGCACGATGCTGCGCGCCCTCCATCGTGTGATGGGTCGCGCCATTCCCTGCGTGGGTGTCAACTACGGCACCTTCGGCTTTCTGACCACGCTCAAGGCGAATGAGGTGCCCGACAACCTCGACGTGATCCTTGGCGGCGGACTCGAGGTCGTCGAGCTTCCAACGGTGGCGGTCGAAACACCCGAGGGGCGTTTTGTCGCGATCAACGACGTTCTGGTGACTGCCGACATGCTGGGTCGTATGGCCGTGCTCGAGTGGGCCGTCAATGGCGTGCAGTTGGGCAAACTTGGCTGTGATGGCGTGCTCGTCTCGACGCCGGCTGGCTCGACGGGCTACAACCTCTCGGCCGGCGGTCCCGTGATTGGCTGGGGCGTTGACGCGTTTGCCGTCACCTTTATCGCGCCGCATGCGCTTGATGGGCGGCCGCTGATTCTGGCACGTGGCCATGAAGTCGAGGTGGTCTCGCGCACACGCGGTACCGCCAGTCGCGTGGTCGTCGATGGTCATCCCGTTGCCTCGCTCGCATCGGGTGCGATGGCGACGATGCGGATGGCCCCTGAGGTTGCCTACCTCGGCATCCTTCCGGACCGCCCATTTTTGTCTCGCTACCGCGATAAGTTCGGCCACTGACCGTGCTGGAGCGGCTTCGCGTCGATAACCTCGTCGTGCTCCGCTCGGCGGAAATTGAGCCCGCGCCCGGGATGACGGTGATTACTGGCGAGACTGGTGCAGGCAAGACAATCCTCGCTGGCGCACTCGGGCTTGTGCTCGGCGCCAAGGGGGAGGCAGGGCTCGTCGGCCCACACGGCGACGAGGTCTATGTCGAGGCGGACTTTCGGATCGACGAGACGATTCTGGCCGACCCGGCTTTTGGGGGAGTGAGCGAGCTGATCGACGACGTCGAGGATGGTCTGCTCGTGGCGCGTCGTGTCGGACGCGATGGTCGTGGTCGAACGTTGGTCGGTGGACGCAGTGCCACCCGTGGCGCATTGGAAGACGCGGGTGGGCGCATGGTTGGGGTGGTCTCGCAGCACGAATCACGACGACTTTCGAAGCCGGCGGCGCAGCGCGCAATCTTGGATGCCTTTGGTGGTGAGCAACAGGACGAGCGGCTCCGTGCCATGGCAGTCACGTGGCGCGACCTTGTTGCGGCCCGGGCTGCCCGTGAGGCGGCCGAGATCGAGGCTGCTGGTCTAGCTGGACGGGTCGCCGAGTTGGAAGGCATTGCGGAGCGGATCGCTGCCGTCCAGCCCCAGGCGGGGGAGGACGATGCTCTCGAGGCCGAGCGGCAGCGGTTGCGTTATGCCGATGTCCTCGCAGACGGCACGCGGACGGCAGCAACGTTGTTGTCGCCCGACGATGGTGCCGGCGCGCTCGGACTCGCCGGACAGGCAGAACGTGCGGTTCGTTCGGCTGTCGACCGTGATCCCGACCTGTTGCCGGTTGCCGAGGAACTGCGCGAGGTTGTCGTCCGGCTTGAGGAGGCATCGCGGACGCTGCACGCCTACTCGAACGAGGTCGAGCACGACCCGGAGCGCCTGCAGCAGGTTGAGGGACGTCTTGACCTCCTCGCCGATCTCGTGCGCCGCCACGGCACGCTCGATGCGGCGATCGAGGCTGGCGCTGAGGCCGAGCGTCTCCTGGCGATTGTGCAGGGTGAGAGTGGTGGGGTTGACGCGGCCCGCGCTGCAGAGGCAGCAGCGGAGTCGGCCGCAAACGCAGCGGCTGGTGCGCTGACGAAGGCGCGTGGACAGTTGGGGCCGAAGCTCGCTGCGTCCGTGCAACTACACCTGTCCGATCTGGGCATGGCCGATGCGGAGGTGCAGATCGAAGTAGCTGAGCGCGAACTCGGTGCCTCGGGACAGGATGAGGTCCGGATCCTCTTGGCTCCCAACCCAGGACTGGCTCCAGCCCCGATCGCCGAAGCTGCATCGGGTGGTGAGCTGTCCCGAGTGGCGCTCGCGCTGCGGGTTGCTGCGCACGACCGATCCGCGGTACCGACGCTCGTCTTCGATGAGGTCGATGCGGGAGTCGGTGGAGCGACGGCCGTGGCCGTGGGACAGAAGTTGCGCGAACTCGCCGGATCCACGCAGGTCATTTGCATCACGCACCTCGCGCAGATTGCGGCGCTCGCCGATCGTCACTACCGCGTACTCAAAGTCGCGGGCGATCCGACCGAGACCACGATCGAGCTACTCAACGACGGCGGTGTTGAGGCAGAGCTCGCACGCATGCTTGGTGGCGATGAGACCGCCGAGGAGGCGCTCGTTTTGGCTCGCCGAATGCGCTCTGACGTTTCGTCGTAGACTTTCGCCACCGCGCGAAGACTCTCGGAGGAACCACGATGCAGGTGATCGATCTTTCCCAGCCACTTGGCCCCGCTACGACACCGTGGCCTGGACAGGAGCCCCTGTCTGCCCGCGTCGATGCAACTGTCGCCGCGGATGGGTATTTCATTCGACGCATCGACATCAGCGAGCACGTCGGCACGCACTTCGATGCCCCAGCGCACTTCCACGCCGACGGCATCACGGTCGACCAAGTCCCCGCGGACCAATTGGTGGTGCCTGCTCGACTGCTTGACGTCGCCGACCGCGTTGGTGATGACGCCGATTACGCCGTCTCGGCTGCCGACGTCGAGGCGATGGAGGCTGCCCACGGACGACTTCAGCCCGGTGATGCGCTGGTCGTGCGGACGGGCTGGGATCGCCACATTGGCGATGGGCCGCGCTACGTCTCGGACTTGCGGTTCCCTGGTATCGGTCTCGATGCAGCCGAGCTTGTGATCGAGCGCGGCGTGGTGGGGATTGCCATCGACACCCTCTCGATCGACCGCGGAGTCGCAACGGATTTCGTCGTTCACTACCGCACGCTGCCTGCCGGCCTCTGGCACGTTGAAGGGCTCGTCGGTCTTGAGCGACTGCCGGCGACTGGTGCGCTCCTGATCGTGGGCGTACCGCCAATCGTCGGAGCATCGGGCTTTCCGGCGCGCGTGTTAGGTCTCGTTCTCTGACGCGACTGAGGCCGGACATCCGACACCCTGCCTAGGATGCTCAATGACGACGACGGAGGATCGAGATGGCGGAGACCAAGACCCGGTACGTGTTTATCACCGGCGGTGTCGTCTCCTCTCTCGGTAAAGGCATCACTGCCGCCTCACTCGGACGCATTCTGAAGAACCGTGGTATGCGCGTCGCGGTGATCAAGCTCGATCCGTACATCAACGTCGACCCTGGCACGATGAGTCCGTTCCAGCACGGCGAGGTGTTTGTCACGGAGGACGGGGCCGAGACCGATCTCGACCTTGGTCATTACGAACGCTTTATCGACGAGAACACGTCGAGCCTCTCGAACGCCACCGCCGGCGCCATCTACGACAGCGTGATTCGCCGCGAGCGGCGTGGCGAGTACCTCGGTTCGACGGTTCAGGTCATTCCGCATATCACCGACGAGATCAAGCGCCGTGTCTTGCGCGTCTCTGAGGCCGAGGCGGTCGACATCGTGCTCGTCGAGATCGGCGGCACCGTCGGCGACATTGAGAGCCTGCCGTTCCTCGAGTCGATTCGGCAGTTGCGCAATCAGGTCGGCAAAGACAACGTCTGCTACGTCCACTGCACGCTTGTGCCGATGATTGAGGCGGCGGGCGAATTGAAGACCAAGCCGACGCAGCACTCTGTCAACGAGCTGCGCCGGATCGGTATTACGCCCGACATCGTCGTCTGCCGCGCCTCGCACACGATTACACGTGATCTCAAAGACAAGATCGCCTTGTTCGCCGATCTTGAGCCGAGCCGCATCCTCGCCTGTGAGGACGCCTCGAATATTTATCGCGTTGCGCTTGCGCTGCACGATCAGGGCTTTGACGATCTGGTACTCGAGGGCTTTGGAATCGAGGCGCCGGCCGCCGATATGTCCGAATGGGAAGCACTGGCCGACCGAGTCGATGCCCTGACGGGCGAGGTTCGGATCGCGATCGTCGGTAAGTACATCCAACTCCAAGACGCCTACCTCTCCGTGGTCGAGGCACTCAAGCACGGTGCGATTCACCATGGTGCGGTGCTCAAACTGGTCTGGCTTGATGCCGAGGCCGTACTGCGAGGCGAAGCCCGCGAGGAGCTTGCCTCGGTGGATGGCGTGTTGATCCCGGGTGGCTTTGGTGGTCGTGGTGTTGAGGGCAAGATCGCGGCGACCCGTTTCGCCCGCGAGCATCAGGTGCCGTTCCTCGGTGTCTGTCTCGGAATGCAGATCGCAGTTGCCGAGTTTGCCCGCGACGTTGCTGGCATGCCGGGCGCGAACTCGACCGAGTTCGACCCCGAGACGCCGGCCCCGATCGTCGATTTGCTGCCAGAGCAGAAAGACGTGCGTGACATGGGCGGCACGATGCGTCTTGGCGCCGAGCCAATCACGCTCAAGGCAGGCACGAAGGCCTTCGCGGCCTACGGCGAGGAGACGATCTACGAGCGTCATCGCCACCGCTACGAGGTCTCGAACCTCCTGCGCCCTCAGCTTGAGGCGCATGGACTGATTGTCTCGGGCACGTTTGCCTCGAAGGATCTCGTCGAGATCATCGAGTTGCCAAACCATCCGTGGTTCGTCGCGAGCCAGTTCCACCCC
>CANKHS010000047.1 GCA_947481755.1 Actinomycetota bacterium
AATTCCGATGCGCCAATCTGCTCGAGCACATCGCCGACGGCGCGCATCTGCTCATTGCGCTCCTCTTCGTCGATCGAACCATCGACAACGTGCACCATCAGGTCGCCGGCCAGTGTCTCCTCGAGCGTCGAGGCGAAGGCATCGACGAGTCCGTGCGGCAGTTTGCGAATAAAGCCGACGGTGTCGGTGATGGTGTAATCGCGTCCAACGTGTGTGTACTTTCGCGTCGTTGGGTCGAGCGTCTCAAAGAGCCGGTTGCGGCTCGAAACCTCGGAGCCAGTGAGGGCGTTGAGGAGGCTTGATTTGCCGACGTTTGTGTACCCGGCGAGCGAGACCGTCGGCACGATGCCCTCCGTGCGCTGCTTGCGTTGGAGCCTGCGGCGCTTGCCCGTCTCCTTGATGCGGCGTCGCAAGAGCGTGATGCGATCGCGGGCAAGTCGGCGGTCGGTCTCGAGCTGTGACTCGCCCGGGCCGCGGGTACCGACGCCGCCACCGAGGCGCTCGAGGTGGTTCCACATGCCGCGCATGCGTGGCAGTTGGTACTCGAGCTGGGCGAGTTCGACTTGGAGCTTGCCCTCAGCCGTGTGGGCGTGGCTGGCAAAGATGTCGAGAATGAGGGTGGTTCGATCGATCACGCGGATCGAGAATCGATTCTCGAGGTAGCGCTGCTGCGACGGAGTCAACTCGTCGTCAATCACTAAGACCTCGGCCTCGGTCTCTTTGATGCACTCTTCCAACTCGTCGACCTTACCGCGGCCAAGATAGGTCTTCGATTCGGGCTGATCTTTACGTTGGATCAGTTCGCCGACGGTATCGCACTGTGCCGTCAGCAGTAACTCGCGGAGCTCGGCGACATCGGCATCGATGCGCTGAGTCGGACGAGCGATGGCAGCGATGAAGGCGCGCTCAGGCGCCTCGTCACGAATTTGATAGAAGCCATCACCCACGGTGAAGGCAGTCTACTCGCGCGACGGCGTTCAGAGAATGGCGCCGATCCGCGTGATCGCCTCGCCGAGGCGATCCTCGGGGACAGTGAGTGCCATCCGGACGAAGCCTTCGCCGGCCGCGCCGTACACATTGCCGGGTGTCACGACAACGCCTGCCTGTTCGAGCACGCGATCGGCGAACGCCAGTGACGATTCGTCGGTTGGTACCGGCACCCACAGGTACATGCCACCCGCAGGCGGGGTCACGGGCACCCCGATCGCCTGCAGCTGCTGACAGGCGAGGTCGCGACGGGCGCGGTAGATGGCAAGCGGCGGCCCGGCAACGTCCGTCTGTCCGAGCAGCCACGTCGCTGTGCGCTGTAGGGCCGGAAACATGCCGGAATCAATCTGGGTCTTGAGGCGCTGCAGCATCGCGATCACGTCGGGGTTGCCCACGGCGAAGGCGATCCGCCACCCGGGGATCGAATACGTCTTCGACAGCGAAAGGATCTCGATGCCGTGCGCACGGAAGCTCGGATCGGCCAGTGCGCTTGGTGCTGGCTCGCCGTCGAAGACGATGTCGGCATAGGCGTTGTCGTGGCAGAGGACGAGCTCGTGCTGCTGGGCGAAGGCGCCTAGCTCGCCAAACAGGCCCGGTCGGGCGATGGCACCCGTTGGATTATTTGGGTACCCCACAATGAGCAGGCGCGACTGGGCTGCGACCTCGGCAGAGACGGCCGTCAGGTCGGGTTGAAATCCGTTCTCTGGCAGCAGTGGCAGCGGCATCGATGCAGCGCCTGCCATCAGTGGTCCTCCGGCGTAGACCGGGTATCCCGGGTCGGCGATCAGTGAACACGATCCCGGATCGAGAATCGCCGCTGCGAGATGCGCCAGTCCCTCTTTGGCACCAAGCAGCGGGAGCACCTCAGTCGTCGGATCGAGCGAGACGCCAAAGCGGTGCTGGTAGTAGGTGGCGACCGCCTCGCGCAGTGCGGGCTCGCCGTGATTGGTTGGATAACGCGCAGCGTCATCGCGTTGAACCTCGGCGGCGAGCCGCTCGCGCAGACGCGGGTCGGGCGGAAGGTCGGGGTCGCCGATGCCCAGCGAGATCACGTCATCGCCACGCCCGCGGGCTTCCGCGATCTTACGATTGAGGCGCGCGCCGACGTACTCAGGGATCGTGTCCATGCGGTCAGAAAATCGCATGCGCTAGACCAAGAGTGCGGCGATTGCCGGGGGTAGTTCGAAGCGCTCGATGCGCTCGGCTGGACCGTGCATCGTGACGGTGCCATCGTCGCCGACATCGATGACGAGTTCGCCGCCGGGCAGGAGCACCGTGACGGGGCTATCTGCGACCCCGGTCGCAACAGCGGCAACAGCAGCGGCACAGGCACCCGATCCGCAGGCAGGTGTCTCTCCCACTCCGCGCTCCCAGACGCGCATCCGCAGACGGTGGCGATCCAGCATGGTCGTGATCTCAACGTTGGCGCGCTCGGGAAACCACGCGTGATGTTCGAGCAGCGGCCCCTGGGTCGCCAGTGGAAACGCGTCGACGTCGTCGACGGGGATCACGACGTGTGGATTGCCGACACTCACAAACGTATGGACATACGGAAAGTCCTCCGCGGTGGGCTGATACTGCGGGCCAGCGAGCGTGGCGGGAGCGAGCTGTGCGGTGATGACATCACCATCGACGCGGCATGGCAACAGGCCTGCCTTGGTTGCGATCGACACCTCGGCCTGTCCAAGGCGTTCCGAGGCCCAGCGAGCCACCATTCGCGTGCCGTTGCCACAGGCCTCGCTCTCGGAGCCGTCGGGGTTCCAGATGCGCATGGTCACATCAGCGCCACCAGAGCCCGCAGAGAGCTCGAGAACGCCATCTCCGCCGCACTCTCCGACCAGTGCGCTTGCCGTCGCCGCTGTAAGCGGCTGTGGTAGGTCGCGTGCGTCGACAAGCAGATAGACGTTGCCCGCACCCTGCCAGCGCTCCACGAGGGGCGTCACGGAGCCCCCAACTCCTCCGCGAGTACGCGCTCGCACTCCTCCAGCAGGGCGATTTCCACCCATTCACCCGGCTGATGCGCCTGGCTTGGCTCGCCGGGCCCGTAATTGAAGGCTGGCACGCCCCACTCTTGCAATGTCGCGACGTCCGTCCACGCCTGCTTCGGGAGTACGGGAAGTCCGCTGCGCGCGACAAAATCGCTGACGATCGGGTCGGTCAGACGCGGCTCAGCCGGTAGTGCCGTATCGAGCCACGTGACCTCCGCCGCAGGTCCGGCAAGCGCGGCCACCTCGGCCTGGGCGGCCTCCACAGAACGACCGGGCGCAACGCGCACGTTGACGGAGAGCTCGACACGATCGGGGAGCACGTTGTGGGCAATGCCGGCGTTGAGCATGGTGATGGTGACAACGTCGTGGTAGAGGAGTCCGTCGACCTCAACCGGGACTGGTTCGCGCTGCGCAAATCTGGTCAGTGCCTCAGCGAGGGCAAGCGAGATTGCGTTCTCGCCCTCCCACGGGCGGGCCGAGTGAGCTGATTGACCGTGAAAGACGATCTGCGCGTTGAGCGAGCCAACAGCGCCGGCATGAATCGTGCCCGCAGTCGGCTCGAGCACAACCGCCAGTTTCGGCTTCGGCTCCAACAGCGTGGAATCCGCGAGCACACGGTGAATGCCGTTCGCGGCATTGGGGCCCTCCTCACGGTCGTAGAAGATGTAGACAACAGGGTCAGGCGCGTCGCTCAGCCGCTCGAGCAGACGCAACATGACGGCCACGCCTCCCTTCATGTCGGAGGCCCCACGACCGACGATGCGATCATCGGTTCGCGCGGCGACGCCGTCCGCCCAATTCGGCACGGTGTCGAGGTGTCCGACGAGCGCAATTGCGGCGCCCTTCGCCCCCGTGCGGGCAACGACCGAGTTACCGATGCGTTCAGGGACTATCCCGAGTTCGCGCACGCGGTTCTCGACGGCGTCGGCGAGGTCCCGCTCGTCACCGTATTCCGACGTGGTCGAGACGAGGTCGAAGCAGACGTCGGCGACGCTCCCACTGAGGAAGGGTCTAGACATCCACACCAAGTTCGCGGAGTGCCGAGTTGAGCGAGGTCTTACGGTCGGTCGACTCGGTGCGCTCGCCGATGATCAACGCGCACGGCACGTCGAACGTGCCGGCGGGGAACTGTCGAGGGCGCGTGCCGGGAATGACGACCTTTCGCGGCGGCACGTACCCGACGTGCTCAACGGGCTCACTGCCCGAGACGTCGATGATCTTCGTCGACGCAGTCAGAATCACGCCGGCACCCAAGACCGCCTCGGCGCCAACGTGGACGCCCTCGACGACGATGGCACGCGAACCAACGAAGGCGCCGTCCTCGATAATCACGGGACGGGCACCAGGTGGCTCTAGTACCCCACCAATACCGACGCCACCCGACAGATGGACGTCACGCCCAATCCAGGCACCGGAGCCGACGGTCGCCCAGGTGTCGACCATCGTGCCCGAACCGACGTGGGAGCCAATGTTGACGTACGACGGCATCAGCACCGCGCCGGCCTCGACGAAAGCGCCGTAGCGAACCGTCGCCGGTGGCACGATGCGAACGCCCGCCACATTCGACTTGAGGGGAACCTTGTCGTGGTACGTGTACGGGCCGAGCTCGATGATCTCCATCTGCTGCTGACGGAAGAACAGTAGGATCGCCTGCTGGATCCAGCCGTTGACGTTCCAGCTGCCGTCGGCCTGTTGTTCGGCCAGACTCACCTCGCCGGCATCGAGCAGGGCAATCGCCTGCGACACGGCGTCTTGGGCCTCTTCTGCGGGCGTATCGCCGCGAAAGGCGGACTCAATCGTTTCAATCATCTGCGTGGACATTCCCGAATCGTATCGGGGCTAGCGCCGTAGGTGCTCCTCGATGTCTGCGGCGATCGCAGTGATCGGTCGATTGGCATCGATTGGTTCGGTGTTCGGCAGCTTGCGCAGCCAGGTGTCCTGGCGCTTGGCGTATTGCCGGGTCCTGACGGAGAGCAGGCGCTCGCATTCGTGGCGGTCGATCTCGCCAGCCAAGAGTCGCGCGACGTCGGTGACGCCGTGGGCGCGCGCTGCCGTCGTGGAGAGTGCGGTTGGTTGGGCGAGTAGTCGCTCAACTTCCGCGATGCCACCGGTATCGAGTAGTACTGGTGTGCGCGCGTTGATCTGCTCATGAACGCGGGCGCGATCGATCTGGAGTGCGAAGATGCGTGTTGGCAGGCGGGTCGTCTGGGTCCACAACTGATCGTCACCGGTTGGTGCCAGCGACTCGCCCACCGAGGCGAGTTCGAGAGCGCGGACGACGCGCCGCGTGTCGGTGGGGGCAATGCGGGCTGCTGCCTCGGCGTCTTCGCGAAGCAGCCAGGCGTGGGCGTCGGCCGGGCCGAGCCGTTCGACCTCGGCGGCAATCCGTGCACGCTCGTCGGGGTCTACGTGCGGCGGAAACTCCACGTCTGCAAGTGCCGCGCGCAAGTAGAGGCCTGAGCCGCCAACCACAATCGGCGTTCGATCGCGAGCGATGACCCCGTCGATCGCGGCGTGCGCATCGGTGGCAAAGCGCGAGACGTCGTAGGACACGGTCGGCTCCACGTGTCCAACCAGGTGGTGTGGAATCCCACCCTGTTCGGCAGTCGTGGGTTGGTTTGTCAGACGCTCGAGTCCCCGGTAGATCTGCATCGAATCGGCCGAGACGATCTCGCCATCGATCGCCTGTGCGAGCGCGACGGCAACGGCAGACTTGCCGGAGGCGGTCGGCCCGAAGATCGCCACCACGGAGTTCGTCATGGCTACACCGTGACGGCGCTGACGACCTGGCCGCGCAGCGTCTGAGAGGTGGTGTCCTCAATGCGAACCGACACCACGCTACCGATCGGCGCCGCTGGCGTAAACAACGTGGTCTTGTTGCCACGCGTCTTGCCACGGCAGATCTCGGCGTCCTTTCGGCTCGGCCCCTCCGACTGCACCTCTTGGATCGTGCCAACCAGTGCTGCGTTGCGACGGGCAGCATGGTCTTGCACGAGATCGACAAGGCGTCCCAACCGCTCGTGCTTCAGCTCGTCGGGCAATTGTCCGTCGAAGCCAGCGGCCTCCGTGCCATTGCGGGCTGAGTAGATGAAGGTGTAGGCGTGGTCGAAAGCCGCTTCGTCGTAGACACGGAGTGTCTCTTGAAAGTCTTCCTCGGTCTCGCCCGGGAAGCCCACAATGATGTCGGTGGTGAGGGCGATGTCCGGCATCGCCTCGCGCACACGTCCAACGAGGTCGAGGTAGCGCTCGGCATCGTAGGTGCGTCGCATCAGCTTGAGGATGCGCGACGAACCCGACTGCAGTGGCAAATGCAGTTGATTGCAGACCGACGGCGACTCGGCCATCGCGGCGATGACATCGCCACGCATGTCTTTTGGATGAGGACTCATGAAGCGAATGCGATCGATGCCGTCGATCGCGTCGATCGCGCGCAACAACTCAGCAAAGGTGCAGCGGGCATCCGGCGACAAGTCGCGTCCGTACGAGTTGACGTTCTGTCCGAGCAGCATCAATTCGGTAACGCCTTCGCTCGCCAGCTGGTTCGCCTCGGCCAAGATCTCGCGCACGTTCCGAGACCGCTCGCGGCCGCGCACGCTCGGCACGATGCAGTAACTGCAGACCGAGTTGCAGCCCATCGACAATTGCAGCCAAGCCTGGTGCGAGCGTTCACGGCGCTTCGGCAGGTCGGCAGCAAAGTCGTCGAAGCTGCCGAACGCCCCGCGTTCTGCATCGCCTTCAGCGTTCATCACGTCACGAAGTGCACCGATGCGACCTGGACCCACGGCAGCGTCAACCCACGGAAAGTCGCGGAAGATGTCGTCGCGCTGCGATTCTGCCCAGCAGCCAGCCACCACGATCTGCAGATCCGGCTCGCGATTCTTTCGGCCGCGTGCGACGTTGAGAGCTTGGATCAGACGCTCGTCGGCTCGTTCGCGGATCGTGCAGGTGTTGAACACGAGGACGTTGGCCTGCTCGCTCTCGGGGGCCTCCCCCATGCCAGCTGCCTCGAGCATGCCTTTGATGCGCTCGGAGTCGTGCACGTTCATTTGGCAGCCGAAGGTCGTGACGTGAAAGCGCTGCATCTCGTGTTCCCTAGTGGGCGAGCTCGCTCGTGCGCGACTCGCGGATGACCGTCACCTTGATCTGACCGGGATACTCGAGCGAGTCCTCGATCTCGGCGGCGATTTCGCGGGCCAAGAGCGCGGCCATGTCGTCGCTGACTTCGCTGGGCTTGACCATCACGCGCACATCACGGCCGGCCTGCATCGCGAAGCAGCGCTCGACACCGGGGCGACGCATGGCGATCTCTTCGAGTGCCTCGAGGCGCTTGACGTACTGCTCGAGACTCTCGCCGCGTGCTCCGGGCCGTGCGGCCGAGATCGCGTCGGCAGCAATCACCAGGATCGCCTCGACCGAGTTGGGTTCGACGTCGTAGTGATGGGCCTCGACGGCATGCGCCACGGCCTCACTCTCGCCGAACTTGCGGCAGAACTGCCCCGAGATGACGGCATGCGGTCCTTCGACCTCGTGTGTAACGGCCTTGCCAATGTCGTGGAGGAGCGCAGCTCGGCGTGCGACCCGTTCGTCGACTCCAAGTTCGATCGCCATGATCGCGGCGAGGTGCGAGCACTCCAGCGAATGCTTGAGGACGTTCTGACCGTACGAGGTGCGGTAATTGAGCCGTCCAAGGATCGCCAGCAGTTCGGGATCGAGACCCGGCACGTTCGCCTCGAACGAGGCCTGTTCGCCAGCCTCGCGGATCTTCTCCTCGATCTCCTCCTTGGCGGCGTAGTACGTCTCCTCGATGCGAGCCGGATGGATACGACCATCCGCCAGCAGATTCTCGAGCGTGATGCGCGCGATCTCACGACGCACACCATCGAAAGCGGACAGGACGACAGCGCCGGGCGTGTCGTCGATGATCACGTCAACGCCCGTCGTGGTCTCGAACGCTCGAATGTTGCGACCCTCGCGGCCAATGATGCGACCCTTGAGGTCGTCGGATGGCAACTGGACGGTCGAAACCGTGGTTGCGGCGGCATAGCTCGAGGCGGTCCGCTGAATGCTGGTCGCGATAATCGAGCGAGCGCGACGATCGCCGTCCTGCTTGGCCTCTTCTTCGATGCGGCGGACGAGCTGCGCGGCGTCATGCCGAGCGGTCTCCTCCACGCGGCTGAGCAGTTGCGCACGAGCCTCGTCGGTTGTCATGCCGCCGACACGCTCCAACTCCCGATCAGCGCGCGCTTGCGTCTCGCGCAACGTGGCCTCTGCGTCGGCCAGCGCAAGGGCCTGTTGTGCTGCTGCCTGCTCCCGCTCCAGTGCGATGGCTTCGCTTTTGGCAGTGAGATCCTCGCGGGCGACAAGCCGCTCCTCGAGACGCGCGACCTCGCTGCGGCGCTCATCGAGGCTCTGTTCGAGCTCGCGGCGCAACTCAAGTAGCTGCTCCTTGCCGTCGATCGCGGCCTCTTTGCGAATCGTGTCGGCTTCGCGGGTGGCCGTGGCGAC
>CANKHS010000048.1 GCA_947481755.1 Actinomycetota bacterium
CGCTCGACGATCATCACATCGGCACGGGCCCGATCACGAAGCAGATTCAGAAGATGTTCTTCGACACGGTCCACGGTCGACACGAACTGTCGAAGACCTACCTCGAGTTTCCCTCCTGAGGTGAGCGCCGCTGGCGCACCGATCCCGCTCGCGCAACCGGACATCGGTCCGCGTGAGGAAGAGCTCGTGCTCGAGGTGCTGCGTTCGGGCATGCTCTCGCTCGGTCCGATGGGGCCACGTTTTGAGCGCGCCTTTGCGGATTGGGTTGGCGTCAAATATGCCGCCACGGTCTCGAGCGGCACGGCGGGTCTTCACCTCGGTCTCGTGCAGGCTGGCATCGGGCCCGGCGATGAGGTCATCACCTCGCCGTTCTCGTTTATTTCCTCCGCCAACTGCGCACTTCACGCTGGCGCTGACGTTGTCTTCGCCGAGGTCGATCGAGTCACGTTCAACCTCGACCCAGCGGCGGTCGAGGCAGCGATCACGCCCCGCACGAAGGCAATCGTCCCTGTCCATATCTTCGGGTTGCCCTGCAAGATCGAGGAGATTCGTGCGATTGCCGACCGACACGGCCTGGCGATTATCGAGGATGGCGCCGAGGCGCTGGGCGCCAAACGCCAGGGCCAGATGATCGGCACGCACGGCTCGCCGACGATCTTCGCGTTCTATCCGAACAAGCAGATGACCACGGGCGAAGGTGGCATCGTCACGACCGACGACGAAGCGGTCTACGAGCGCATCTTGAGCCTGCGTAACCAAGGTCGTTCGGACGCCGGTGCCTGGCTCGAGCATGACCGCCTCGGTTGGAACTACCGCATGGACGATCTCTCGGCCGCCGTGGGGCTGGCCCAGGTCGAACGGCTCGACGAAATCCTTGGCAAGCGTGCCGCCGTCGCCGAGCGCTACAACGCGCTCCTCGGCGCGATCCCCGGCGTCGAGCTGCCGGCCGTGGTACCAGGCGACACGCGCTCGTGGTTCGTCTACACCGTGCTCCTCGACGAGGGTGTCGACCGTAACGCCGTGATTGGTCTCTTGGCAGAGCGCGGTGTCGCGTCCAAGCCGTACCTGCCCTCGATCCATCTGCAGCCGTTCTATCGGGCGCGTGGGCATCGTCCCGGAGAATTTCCAATCTCCGAACGAATCTCGGCGAGGTCGCTGGCGCTGCCATTTTTTGGCGCGCTCAGCGAGGAACAGCAGCAACGTGTCGCGGATGAGTTGGTAGCCGTCCTTACCAATCCGCCGCTGGCATCCAGTACGGTTGGCTAATGGCCGGAGTCGTTGCAACGCCCGTCGTCGCCTATTCGACGACGTCTAGTTGGATCGCCGCTCCCGCAATTGGCGATGGAGATTTCGCGTGGCTCGAAGTTGCACGCAATGACGGCAACGCGCGGACGGTGGCCGCTTTTCGCGGCGACCGGCTGATTGTGCGCACGGCAGGCAAGAACGCCACTGTGGTCGACCAGCCGTGCGACAGGACGCCATGTAACACCGTGCAGGCGCCGATCACCGGCGCAACCGGCGCCTTTGCCTACTCCGTGGCATTCCCCGGCACGGGTGGATACGTCGCGAGTGTTGGAGCAACCGGTGCCTCAAATCTCGTTGCCGAAGACACGACCGATCCAGCGACCATCACCACACCGCACCTCGTGGCCACCACGGGTTCGGCAGTGGTATGGGCAGACAACAACGCAATCTTGATTGCACCAAATGTCGGTGGCACAGCGGCAATCTTGGTCACGACCGAACAGTCGGGCGGCGAGATTACGTCGCTATCGGCGGGGCCAGCCGGCATCGCCTGGTCTGCGCATACTCCGACCGGCGGCACGGTGATTGGCTATCGCTCGGCCCTCGGGGAGCTCTCGACGCGCGCGCAAGAGCCAACGGCGGCGAAGGCGACGCTGTACTCGGTTGCCTTGGGAGACGACGGCACGATCGTGGCAATTCGGCGCACGCTCAGCAAGGGACGGCAGCAGGTGGAAGCCGTCGCTTTTGCCCCCGACGGTGTGGCGCGCACGTTGCTGAAATCCGTGCCGTATGGGAAACAGGATCCCTTTGAGATGACGCGTCCATCCGTGGCTGGTGGACTCGTTGCCGTTCGACGCCGCGAGGGACAAGGCGGCGGGCAGGATGCGCTCTGGGTGATCAACCTCGCGACAGGCAAGAGCAGTCGTGTCACTGCAGTTGATCGGAACACTGCTCGGCTTTCTGACCCCTCCTTCGGCAGTGGTCGTTTGGTTTGGGCGCGTACAGACCTCGCGGGTGGACGGCTCGCAAAGTCGCGCGTCTACTCGGCTGCAGTACGCGGCTAACACGGACGCAGGGCGACAGTTCGTCCCCGCTTATCAGGGCTAGATCGGCGAGACGTAGAGCGTGATCTTCGTCCCAACGGGCACCTTGCTACCCGCCGACGGCTCGACGCTGAAGACGCGGTCGGTGGGGTTTAGGAGCCCGTCGGCATTGATGGCCTGAGGAATCAGACCGACAGCAGCGAGGCGGCGATCGGCCTCCTGGACGGTGAGCCCGTTGAGTGACGGCACGACGGAACCGGCGTAGTCGCCGCTTGCCGAAATCGTAATGACCGACCCGAGTGGTGCGGGCTTACCCGGCGCGGGATCTTGACTGACGACGGATCCGATCGGCAGACCCAGCCCGTCCTGTTGGTCGAGGATTACGACTCGGAACTGCGCGGCCTGGAGACGTGCAACGGCAGCCTCCATCGTGCTCGGTGCATCTGTCGTGGCGACGACATTGGGAACGAGAACACTCGGAACCTTGCGGGCGATGATCAGCGTGACGATGCTACCCGTCTCGACAGCAGCCAGGGGCGAAGGTGTCTGAACGACAACGGTGCCGGGCTTCTCGCCCGGAGCAGCAGGTCGATACTGGAAGCGGATCTGCAATCCCGAACCGTTGGCGAGGCGGAGCGCTTTGCGCTTGTTTGAGGCGGTGAAGTCCGGGACTGAAATGAGATTTGTCTCGCACGGCCCAATCGTTGTTGGCGCGGATACGTCGGCCCAAATGACTACCTGTGCATACTTGCAGCCAGGCGGTACGCGTTGATCGGTGCGCGGGTCAATCGAGATCGCAGTCGACGCCTCACCGACCGGGGGATCCCAGTTTTCGGCGGGGATGCCCCTTAGCGAGGCTTTCATGAATGTCGACCACATAATGGCGGGGTAGGTGCCACCATATACGGGACCGCCGTTGAAGGCCCGGCGCATCGGTAGGGCGGGGTTCTCGTAGCCGACCCAGGCGGCGGTTGCTCGCTGAGGCGTAAAGCCGACAAACCAGGCGTCCTTAAAGTCGGAGGTCGTGCCGGTCTTGCCGGCGGCGGGGCGACCAATCGCGGCAGCGGTACCCGTGCCGTGCGTGATTACACCCTTCATCGCGTCAATGGCACTCAACGCGTAATCCTGGGGAATTGCCTGAATCGAAATCGGTGAGTTGACGAGTGTTGTGCCATCAGGAAATTCGATGCGCTTAATCGAGATGGGCTCCATCGATGGGTCAGTGATGCCTGAGTCTGGGGTATGGAAGAGCATCGAACCGCCAACGCGTTGGCCGTTGTTGGCGATCGTGGCGTACGCGTGTGCCATCTCGAGTGGAGTCACACCAACGTACAGGCCGCCGAGTCCAATCGCTGGCTGGCCTGCGTCGATCGGCGAGATGATGCCGAGTTTGTGGGCGACATCGGCAATCACCGAGGGCTTGATCAGCATCGTGAGTTGGGCAAAAACGGTGTTGTCCGAATATGCGAGTGCTTCGGGCAAATTCAGATCCTTGCCGTAGCTGTCCTCGTTGTTGGTGACGTACCAGAACTGCCCACCACCGAGATCGAACAACACTTTGCCGCTGTGGAAGACCGTTGACGGGCGAACGCCGATCTGCATGGCGGCGATCAAGTCGAATGGCTTGAAGGCCGAGCCTGGCTGGCGGTGGGCGTCGGCGGGAACGTTGAACTGGTGTTTAACCGAGTACGGCTTTCCTCCGGCCATTGCCAATACCTCGCCGGTCTTGGGGTCGATCGAGACGAGCGCACCTTGTGGGCCACCCTTTTCTGGCAACGTGTTCTTGAGGGTCTCCTCCGCAATCCGCTGCTGGTTCATGTCAAGGGTCGTGACAACCTTCATGCCTCCGCCGAAGGTCTGGCCGGTGCCAAATTTATTGACCAGTTGTTCGGTGATGAACTGGACCCAGTACGGCATCGTCGTGTCGAGGGGTTTGGGCTCCGTGCGGGCGACGGGGAGGAGCCGACGGCCCTGCTCAACGGCCACGGTGTCGGCATCGAGGTAGCCCTGGTCGCCCATCTGCTGCAGCACGACATTGCGCCGGGCCAATGCCGACTCCGGGCTGGCAATTGGATCGTAGGTTGTTGGCGACTTGAGAATCGCGGCCAAGAGCGCCGAGTCGGCTGGGTCGAGATTGCGGGCGGAGGTGCCGAAATAGTATTTGGAGGCACTCTCCACGCCGTAGGTGTTGTGCCCGAAGTAGACCGTGTTGAGGTATGCGGTCAGGATGCGATCCTTCGACCAGCGCTGCTCGAGCTGCCATGCCAGCGAGGCCTCACGGACTTTGCGCTGCACGGTCTGCGTATTGGTCAGGTAGGTGTTCTTGACGAGCTGCTGGGTGATGGTGCTGGCGCCTTCGTTGGTGCCAGAGGCAAAGCGATTGAAGAGCGCGCGCGCGATGCCGTTGAGGTCCACACCGTTGTGCTCATAGAAGCGCTTGTCCTCGACGGCGACGACGGCATTCTTCATGTCTTTAGAGATCTGGTTGCTCTGGACGATCACGCGCGATTCGCTCGAGCGGAGGATCGCGACACGTCGTGGCGTGCCGGTCGTGCCTGTTACCCAGATCGAACCATCCTGCGCGAGATCAGTCGTGTGACCATCGAACTGGCGGAGGTCAGGCAGGTTCGTCGTGATCGCGGTGATAAACCCGTAGGTCATGGCCAAGGCCAAAACGAGACCGAGGAGGAAGGTGATCACGGTCACGCGCAGCCACCGCCAGCGGCGCCGTCGCGGGTCCTCGTACGGGCTTGTCGGCTCCGGTAATTCGAGGACGAGGCGACCGGAACGGCGGAGGAGGGATCTTCGTCGGGCCATAGGTATCAGTGCGCTCGCTAGAGCGCGCACACGCATGGTATCCCGCACGCGCCCGGCCTGCGCGGTTATTGTCCCTATCTGGATGTCGGATCACCTACGCCCACTGCTCCGGAACGCCGTCGATGTGCTGCCACAGGGCGCGCTCGAAAAGCGGCTGGCCGAGGCGGCCGCTGCGAAGCGACCGCTACGCATCAAGCTTGGCCTTGATCCGACCGCAGTCAGTGTGACGCTCGGCTGGTCGGTCGTGCTCTCCAAGTTGGCTGCCTTTCAAGAGGCCGGCCACCTGCCCGTCTTGATCGTCGGCGATTTTACGGCTCGCGTTGGTGATCCCAGCGGCAAGTCGAAGACGCGCCCGATGTTGAGCCTCGAGCAGATTGCTGCGAACGAGGCCGACTACCTCCGGCAGTTTTCGAAGATCCTTGACATCGACCGGATCGAGATCCGCCACAACTCCGAGTGGCTCAACGAACTCGGGGCCGGCGGCATGCTCGATCTCGCGGCTAAGTCAACGCTGGCCCAGATGCTCGAGCGCGACGATTTCAATAAGCGCTACACAGGGGGCGCGCCGATCTCCCTGCAAGAGCTGCTCTATCCGCTGCTCCAGGGCTACGACTCCGTCGCGATCAACGCCGACGTCGAGATCGGTGGCACCGACCAGAAGTTCAACCTGCTCGTCGGTCGCGACCTGCAAGAGCAGGCCGGAATGCCACAGCAGTCGATCATGACGCACGAGCTTTTGGTCGGCACCGATGGCACGCAGAAAATGAGTCAGTCGCTCGGCAACTTCGTCGGTCTCGATGATCTCCCCGCTGACATGTACGGCAAGACGATGTCGATTCCCGACGAGGCGATGCCTGCCTGGTATCGCCTCGCGTCGGGTCTGCCCGAAGACGACGTCGCCGGCCGCATTGCAGCGTTGGCGGCGGGGGAGACCGAACCAGTCGACGCAAAACGAGCCCTGGCCTTTGCCATTACGGCGCGTTTCCACAGTGATGAGGCCGCCGAAGAGGCCGCCGACGGCTTCCGGCGCCAGTTCGCCGAGCATAAGATCCCTGAGGACATTCCGACCGCCATTCTCGGCCCCGAGCCAACGGTGCATGTACCAGCGCTACTGGTGGATCATCTTGGTGTTGCGTCGCGTGGTGAGGCCCGCCGCTTGATTACCGGCGGTGCCGTGCGTTTGGACGGCGAAACGGTCGAGGAAATTGACCTGCCGCGAGAGGCCCTCGTAGGCCGTGTTTTGCAGCGTGGGCGCAGGGATTTCGTGCGCCTGATCACCGGCTGAGCACCGTCAGTCTTCTACCGGCGCACGGATCGAGCGGTGTGCGGTACTGTGCGACCTGTCGCGCAAGGAACGGCGGTTTACCGCTGTCTGCGTGCGATTGTCGTGGAAGGTGCTGCAGGAATCTTTGGATCTCTGCTAACCTCCGCGGTCGCGCCATTGGCGTGTGGTCTTTGAAAACCGAGCAATGGAACGACTATGCGAAACCTTTGGTTTCGTGCAGTCGTCTAACGAGTTTTATGCCAGCGGCAGTGGGTAGCAATACCCACTGGACGCACGCGCAATAGACGTCTACTGCCTTCGGGCAGATGGCCCTATTGCGCACTCTAAACAGCCAGAAAACCGATACCTTCGGGTGTCGGATTTCGAAAGGCTTTCACGGAGAGTTTGATCCTGGCTCAGGACGAACGCTGGCGGCGTGCTTAACACATGCAAGTCGAGCGGAAAGGCCCCTTCGGGGGTACTCGAGCGGCGAACGGGTGAGTAACACGTGGGTAATCAACCCTTGACATCGGGATACCCCGGGGAAACCCGGATCAATACCGGATAAGGTGCGGAGGCGCAGGCCGCCGTACCAAAGATAGCTTCGGCTTTCGGTCAAGGACGAGCCCGCGGCCCATTAGCTTGTTGGTGGGGTAATGGCCTACCAAGGCGACGATGGGTAGCTGGTCTGAGAGGACGATCAGCCACACTGGGACTGAGACACGGCCCAGACTCCTACGGGAGGCAGCAGTGGGGAATCTTGCGCAATGGGCGGAAGCCTGACGCAGCAACGCCGCGTGCGGGAAGAAGGCCTTAGGGTCGTAAACCGCTTTCAGGGGGGACGAAGCTTCCGGGGTTAATAGCCTACGGGGTGACGGTACTCCCAAAAGAAGGTCCGGCTAACTACGTGCCAGCAGCCGCGGTAATACGTAGGGACCGAGCGTTGTCCGGAATCATTGGGCGTAAAGAGCGTGTAGGCGGCTTGGTAGGTCTCGTGTGAAATCCCGCGGCTCAACCGCGGACCCGCACGGGAAACCCCCAAGCTCGAGTCCGGAAGAGGAGAGTGGAATTCCTGGTGTAGCGGTGAAATGCGCAGATATCAGGAAGAACACCCGTAGCGAAGGCGGCTCTCTGGGACGGTACTGACGCTGAGACGCGAAAGCGTGGGGAGCAAACAGGATTAGATACCCTGGTAGTCCACGCCGTAAACGATGGGCGCTAGGTGTGGGAGGTGTCGACTCCTCCCGTGCCGAAGCTAACGCATTAAGCGCCCCGCCTGGGGAGTACGGCCGCAAGGCTAAAACTCAAAGGAATTGACGGGGGCCCGCACAAGCAGCGGAGCATGTTGTTTAATTCGAAGCAACGCGAAGAACCTTACCAAGACTTGACATGTACTTGTAAGACCTAGAAATAGGTCCCCTCTTCGGAGCTTGTACACAGGTGGTGCATGGCTGTCGTCAGCTCGTGTCGTGAGATATTGGGTTAAGTCCTTCAACGAGCGCAACCCTTGTTTTTAGTTAATTTTCTAAAAAAACTATCAGTATTAAGCTGAAGGAAGTGGGGATGACGTCAAGTCAGCATGCCCCTTATATCCTGGGCTACACACGTGCTACATTGGGTAAGACAATAAGTCGCAATCCTGTAAAGGTTAGCAAATCTAAAAACTTATCCTAAGTTCGAATTGTAGGCTGAAACTCGCCTACATGAAGTTGGAATCGCTAGTAATCGCTGGTCAGCAATATAGCGGTGAATCCGTTCCCGGGCCTTGTACACACCGCCCGTCACACCATGGAAGTTGGTTATATCCAAAATCGTTATTTTAACTTTTATAGAAAAGTACGCTAAGGTTAAAATTAATAACTAAGGTGAAGTCGTAACAAGGTAGCCTTACTGGAAGGTGAGGCTGGATTATCTCCTTAGAAAATTTTATTTTAGGTTTATTATTATTATTGTAATTTTTGTTAATATAATAATAAAAATAATAATATTAATTTA
>CANKHS010000049.1 GCA_947481755.1 Actinomycetota bacterium
TAGTGCTACCAGCTCGACTTTGTCATTCCGGGGATTACGCCCTCATGCGCAAGCTGCCGAAGGCAGATGCGGCACAGGCCGAACTTCTTGTAGACGGCACGCGGCCGGCCACACTTCTGGCAGCGCGAGTACGCGCGAACCTTGTACTTGGCCGGGCGAGCGGCCTTCATGCGCAGGGCAGTCTTTGCCATATCCTGACTCAGGCCTCTCGGAACGGCATGCCGAGTTCGCGAAGCAATTCTCGTGCTTCCTCGTCGGTTGCCGCGGTCGTAGTGATGGTGATATCCATGCCACGGATCTGGTCGATCCGGTCGTAATCAATTTCCGGGAAGATGATCTGCTCCCGGATGCCGAGCGAGAAGTTGCCGCGACCGTCGAACGACTTGGGGCTGATGCCCCGGAAGTCGCGGATGCGCGGAAGGGCGACGGCGATGAGGCGATCGTAGAACTCCCACATCGACTCGCCACGCAACGTGACCTTGCAGCCAATCGGCATACCTTCGCGCAGCTTGAAGCCGGCGATCGACTTGCGGGCGATCGTCACGATCGGCTTCTGACCCGCGATCTGGGTCATCTGCGCGACTGCATGCTCGAGTGCCTTGGAGTCGGTCTTCGCGTCGGACACGCCCATGTTCAGCGTGATCTTCATCATCTTGGGAGCCTGCATCGAGGAGGTGTATTCGAACTTCTCGATCAGGCGTGGCTTGATTTCGCGCTCGTAGCGCTCTTTCAGCCGGGGAATGTGTGTAGCAGTGTCGGTCATTTATCGATGTCGTTTCCGCACTTCTTGCAGACGCGGACATTACGTCCCTCGCCCACCTTTTTACCGATGCGTGTTGCCTGGTCACAGGACGGGCAGACGAGCATCACGTTCGAACGGCGCAGCGGTGCCTCAAGATCGAGCACGCCACCTGGTGCCATCTGCTGACCACCCGAACCCGGCACGGGGCGCGGCTTCGTGTGGCGCTTGGCAATGTTGCGACCTTCAACGATCACGCGAGCGGTTGCGGGGTCGGCAGCGAGCACCTTGCCGCGCTTGCCGCGATCCTTGCCGGTCACGACCTCAATCGTGTCACCCGTCTTGATGCCGATGCTACTCATCAGAGCACCTCCGGTGCGAGCGAGACGATGCGCATGAAGTTGCGCTCACGCAGCTCACGTGCGACGGGTCCAAAGATACGCGTTCCACGAGGGTTGCCGGCCGGATCAATGATCACGGCAGCGTTGTCGTCGAAGCGGATGTTCGTGCCGTCGTCACGGTGGTGCGCCTTCGTGGTGCGGACGACCACAGCGTGGACGACCTCACCCTTCTTGACGGCGCCGTGCGGCGTTGCCTGCTTGACGGTGGCGATGATGATGTCCCCCACGCGTGCATAACGACGGTGCGAACCGCCGCGAACACGGATGCAGAGGATCTCGCGAGCACCGGTGTTATCGGCCACGCGGAGTCGGGATTCCTGCTGGATCACTTGGCCACCTCAACGATCTCGACCAGACGCCAATGCTTCGTGCGGGACAGCGGACGTGTCTCGACGACGCGAACGGTGTCACCAATGTTGGCGGCATTCTTCTCGTCGTGCGCGTGCAACGTCATCGAGCGGCGCATGATCTTCTTGTACTTCGGGTGTGCCTTGAGGACGTCGACGCGGACCGTAATGGTCTGCTCCGACTTGTTCGACGTGACAACGCCACGACGCTCTCGGCGACGGCCAGCCTCGGTCTCCTCCGCCGGCGTGCGCACGTAGGCGCCGCCCTTGGACTCGCCGCGACGACGCTTGCGCGCCTCGGCCGACTTCTTGCGGAGCTCAGCGCGCTCGGCAGCCGTCGTGCGCACACGGCGCGGACGGGGCGAGCGCGGACTGCGCTTCTTCTTCTCTTTGACAGGAGCAGCCTCTTCAGCAGCCGGAGCTTCCTCAGCAACAGCCTCATCGGCCGGAGCGTCGTCAGCAGCGGGTGCTTCTTCAGCAGCAGCCTCTTCAGCGGGTGCTTCCTCAGCGACAGCCTCTTCAGCTGGCGCTTCGTCGGCAGCAGCCTCAGGAGCAGCCTCTTCGGCAGCAGCCTCCGGAGCAGCCTCCTCTACAGGAGTCTCCTCGGCGGCAGCTTCCACAGGAGCGGCTTCCTCGACGGGAGTCTCCTCCACGTCTGGGGTCTCGTTCTCGTCGCTCACCGTGCTCCACCTTCCTGCTGTTCTGCCTGCTCGCCCTGGATCGTCAGCAGCCGCGCGAGTTCGCGCTTGACCAACGTCAACCTGGACGTATTCTCGAGCGCTCCCGTGGCGTGCTGGAAGCGCAGATTGAACAGCTCTTGTCGAGCCTCCTGCATCCGCTTCGTAACGTCGTCAGGACTCAACTCTCGGATTTCATTAGCCTTCAAAGAGATCACCCTCTCGAGTCACAAACGAGCAACGGATCGGCAATTTCTGGGCGGCGAGTCGGAGCGCGTCACGCGCCAACGGCTCAGGCACACCAGCGAGCTCAAACATCACGCGGCCAGGGCGCACAACGGCGACCCAGAACTCCGGGGAGCCCTTACCAGAGCCCATGCGGGTCTCGGCAGGCTTCTTCGTGACGGGCTTATCGGGAAAGATTGTGATCCAGACCTTGCCACCGCGCTTGATCTTGCGCGTCATGGCAATACGAGCAGCCTCGATCTGGCGGGCCGTGACCCAGCCCTCTTCCATCGCCTTCAGACCGTACTCGCCGAAGTTGACGCGAGCGCCACCCTTCGTCTCGCCGGTGCGGCGGCCGCGATGAACGCGACGATGCTTGACACGTCGTGGCATCAACATCAGGAACCAGCCTCCTCATCGGCAGGCGCCTCGGCTGCGGGTGCCTCTTCGGCAGCAGCAGCTTCTTCAGCGGGAGCCTCTTCGGCAACGGCCTCGACGACAACCTCTTCGGCAACAGCCTCAGCGGGCGTCTCGACGACAGCCTCTTCGACGACAGCCTCAACCGCGGCCTCAGCGACAGGCGCCTCGTTGACCGGAGTCTCGATGATCTCCTCGACGATGGTCTCTTCGACCACTTCAGGCGTCTCGGGCTTGGGACGGGCACGACGGCCGGCCGGAACGGACGGACCGCTCAGGCGTGGCTGGTTCGGTCCACCGGGACCGCCAGCGCCACCGCCGCCACGCGGACGACGATCGCCACCACGGTCATTGCGGTCGCCACCACCAGGTCCACCAGCGCCACCGCCCGGTGCACCACGACGACCCTTGGGCCGTGCAGGTCCGAGCTCTTCGATGGCACCCTTGGCGCCACCCTTGCGGCGTCGAGCGTCGACCTCGCCGAGGCGCGTTGCGCCGACGTCAGCCGACTCGTAGCCCTCAGGCATAATCTCGCCCTTATTGATCCAGACCTTCACGCCGATGCGGCCGTAGGTCGTCTTGGCCTCAGCGAAGCCATAATCGATATCGGCGCGCAGCGTCTGAAGCGGCACGCGACCCTCCGAGTACTGCTCGGTGCGCGACATCTCGCCGCCACCCAGACGACCGCCACACTTGATGCGGACGCCCTGGGCGCCGGAACGCACAGCCGACTGCATCGAGCGCTTCATCGCGCGGCGGAAAGCGACGCGATTCTGCAGCTGCTCTGCGACGGACTGCGCCATCAGGCGCGCATCCAACTCGGGGCGCTTGATCTCGTTGATGTTGATCTGCACGGCACGACCGGTGATCGCATGCACTTCCTTGCGGAGAGCGTCAACTTCGATACCAGACTTGCCGATCACGATGCCCGGACGGGCCGTGTAGATGTCGATCGTGATCTTCTGCGAGTCCTTGCGGATATGAATATCCGACAAGCCCGCATGGCTCAACTTGTTGTGAATGTGCTCGCGAATCTTGATGTCCTCGCCGAGATAACGGGCGAACTCGCGATCCGAGCACCAATTGGATTTCCAGTCGTGGATGATCCCGACGCGCAGGCCACCTGGATGTACTTTCTGGCCCATGGTCAGTCCTTCTCCCCGTCGGGGGTATCCGTCTTCTTCGGTGCGCGCTTACGCGGCGCAGCCGGCTTCTTCTCGGCAGTACCCTCAGCAGCCGCAGCCTTTGGCTTCGCGGGTGCCTTTGGCTTGGCAGGAGCCTTCGGCTTTGCAGCGGCCTTTGGCTTGTCAGCAGCAGCGGCCTCAGTCGGCTCGGCCTTCGGCTTCGCCGGCGCCTTTGGCTTCGCAGCGGCCTTTGGCTTGGCAGCGGCCTTCGGCTTCTCAGCGACCTCGGCGACGTCGGTAGCAACCTCTGCCCCGTCGGCCTTCTTCGACGCGGCGACGCGCTTCGAGCGGGCGGAATCGCCAGCCTTCTTCGGTGCAACCGTCTCTGTCGTTCCGTCGACCGTGGTCTCGATCACCGTGCCGCCCGAAAGCGAGCGAAGCAGGATCGTGATGTGAGCCGTGCGCTTACGAATCTTGCTGGCGCGACCACGAGCACGTGGCTTAAAGCGCTTGATCGTGACGCCCTCGTTGGCGAACGCCTCGTGGATCACGAGATCGTCAGGCGAGAGGCCATGATTGACTTCGGCATTCGTAACGGCAGAGCGCAGCACAAGCTCGATGTCCTTGGCCACAGCACGTGGCGAGAACAGGAGTTGCTTGCGCGCGTCGATCACAGAACGACCGCGAATGTCAGCGAGCACGAGGCGAACCTTGCGTGCGGACGAGCGGACGTGACGCGCCTCGGCGCGGACCAGTCCGGTGTTCGCAAAGTTAAAGCGCTTATCAGCCATCTCAGCCGCGCCTCGACTGCTTGTCGGCCACGTGGCCTCGGTAGGTTCGCGTAGGAGCGAACTCGCCGAGCTTGTGACCAACCATGGACTCGGAAATAAAGACTGGCACGTGCTTGCGGCCATCGTGCACCGCGATCGTGTGACCAACCATCTCCGGGAAGATGGTCGACGCGCGCGACCAGGTCTTCAACATTTTGCGTTCCTTGGTGGCGTTCTGCTCTTCGATGCGCTTGAAGAGACGCTCGTCCACATAAGGACCCTTTTTCGACGATCGCGACATTACTTGCGGCCCTTCCCTCGGCGCCGACCACGAACGATGTCAGCGGACGATGCCTTCTTCGGATCGCGGGTACGACGACCAAGCGTCGGCTTGCCCCACGGGGTGACGGGATGCGATCCCTTGCCCTTGCCCTCGCCACCACCATGTGGATGGTCGACAGGGTTCATTGCGGTACCACGAACGCCAGGGCGCTTGCCGGCCCAACGGGCGCGACCAGCCTTGCCACCGACTTCGTTCTCATGCGTCGTGTTGCCGACCTGGCCGATCGTGGCGCGGCACGTAGCCGGCACGCGGCGAAGCTCGCCGGAAGGCAGGCGCAGCAAGGCTGTGTCGGCTTCCTTGGCGACGAGCTGTGCGCTCGTACCAGCGGAGCGGCACATGCGGGCACCCTGACCAGGACGCAACTCGACGCAATGCACCGTGGTGCCGGTCGGGATGTTGGCCAGTGGCAGAGCGTTGCCCGGCTTGATGTCAGCCTCGGGACCGGACGACACCATCGAGCCAACCTCAAGGTTGACCGGAGCGACGATGTAGGCCTTGGCGCCGTCCACATAGTGGAGCAATGCGATGCGAGCGGAACGATTCGGGTCGTACTCGATCGCGGCAACCTTCGCAGGTACGCCGTCCTTGAGTCGCTTGAAATCGATGATGCGGTAGCGGCGCTTGTGGCCACCACCCTGATGACGTGTCGTGATGCGGCCGTTGTTGTTACGACCACCATGACGATGGGTCGGCGCAAGCAGGCTCTTCTCCGGGGTCGACTTCGTCACTTCGGCGAAGTCGGACACGGTCATGAAACGGCGACCTGGCGAGGTCGGGCGGAAAGATCGGACGCCCATTATGCAACTCCCTCGAAGATCGGAATGGACTGGCCCTCGGCGAGCTTGACGATCGCCTTCTTGCCACCAGGACGAATGCCCTGGAACTGGCCACGGCGCTTCGGCTTGCTCGGCACCTTGATGACGTGCACGTCGACCACGTCGACGTTGAAGATCTCCTCAACGGCCTGACGAATCTGCGTCTTGTGCGCGTCGGGGTGCACGCGGAACGTGTACTTGCCGTCTTCGGTCAACGAGTAGCTCTTCTCGCTCACAACGGGTGCGAGGAGCACTGCGTGTGCGTCGGGTGTAGTCGACTTCATGCCGTCACCTCATCCTTGGTCGGCGCGGACTCGAGCGACTGCACGATCTCTGCCAGCGCCTGCTTCGAAACGAGCAGCCGGCGGGCCCACAAGAGGTCGGTCAGACCAACCTCGACGGGCGTCAGCACGGACGAGCGCGGAATGTTGCGGAAGGACAGTGCTGCGGCCTCTTCCTCGGAGCCGACGACGACGACAAGCGACGCGTCGCTCCAACCCTCGACCAGGCGCAAAGCGTCCTTCGTCTTGGGAGCGGAGAACTGGTCGGCCTCGAAGACGCCAATCGTGCCGGCGCCCGCGTGCTGACTAAAGCCCATGCAGCGAGCCTTCTTATAGGCCTTCTTGTTGACCTTGACCGCGTACGAACGCGGCTGCGGGCCGAAAACGATGCCACCACCGGTGAACTGGGCAGCACGCGTCGTACCCTGGCGGGCGCGGCCGGTGCCCTTCTGACGGAATGGCTTGGCACGTCCACCCTTGACCATCGCGCGGGTCTTGGTGGCGTGGGTGCCCTGACGACGGCCAGCGGCCTCCGCCTTGGCGACCTCATGCAGCAGGCCGGGTGCAACTTCAACAGCGAAGACGCTATCGGGCAGCGGGACAGTGCCCTTGCCGCCAATGATGGGAGCGGTAAGCGCCATCTCAGTGAACATCCTCTCGGATTTCGACGAGCGAGCCCTTTGGCCCCGGAATCGCGCCCGAGACGAGCAGCACGTTGCGGGTGGGATCGACGTCGATGATGGTCAGGCCGCGCTGCGTGATGCGCTTATTGCCCATCTGCCCAGCCATGCGCTTGCCCTTGAACACGCGGGACGGCCACGCCGACTGACCAATCGAACCAGGGGCACGCACGTTGTGCGAGCCGTGGCTGACCGGGCCGCGGCTAAAGCCGTGGCGCTTAATCGTGCCTGCAAAACCCTTACCGACGCTGGTGCCCGAGACCTTGACGTGATCGCCAGGGCCAAACACACCAACGGTGACGGCCTCGCCCACGGCGAGGTCGGTCGTACCGCGGAACTCCGTCAGATGACGATGCGGTCCGACGCCGGCCTTCTTCAGATGGCCCGCTTCCGGCTTGGAGAGATCTGTCAGATCAACTGTGTGGTACGCGAGCTGAACACCGTCGTACCCATCGATGTCAAGCGTGCGCACACCGACGATCGGGCAGGGGCCCGCCTCGATCACGGTCACGGCCAAGCGCGCGCCGTCCTCCGTGAAGAGCTGGGTCATGCCCAATTTGCGTCCGATGATTGCTTTCATGATTTAAAGCTTGATCTCGATGTCGATGCCGGCTGGCAGATCAAGTCGCATCAGCGAATCGACCGTCTTAGGCGTAGGGGAATGAATGTCGATCAACCGCTTATGGGTGCGGATCTCGAAGTGTTCCCGCGAATCCTTGTCCTTGAACGGAGATCGGATCACGCAGTAGACGTTCTTCTCGGTCGGCAACGGAACAGGGCCGGAGACGGTCGCGCCGGAGCGCACCGCCGTCTCGACGATGTCCTTTGCCGACCGATCCAGCGTCTGGTGGTCGTAGCCCTTAAGGCGGATGCGGATTTTCTGCTCAGCCAATTGAGTTACTTGATGATCTTCGTGACGACGCCGGCGCCGACGGTGCGGCCACCTTCGCGGATTGCGAAGCGGAGGCCCTCGTCCATGGCGATCGGCTGAATCAGCTCGACCTTGATCGACGTGCGGTCACCCGGCAGGCAGATGTCCGTGCCCTCAGGCAGGACAACGGAGCCGGTGACGTCCGTCGTGCGGAAGTAGAACTGCGGGCGGTAGCCCGAGAGGAAACGCGTGTGACGGCCACCCTCTTCCTTCGTGAGGACGTAGATGTCCGCCTCGAAGTCAGTGTGCGGGGTGATCGAACCGGGCTTCGACAGAACCTGACCGCGCTCGACGTCCTCGCGCTTGAGGCCACGAACGAGGCAGCCAGCGTTGTCGCCAGCTTCGCCACGATCAAGATCCTTGTTGAACATCTCGACGCCGGTAACAGTCGTCTTCTGCGTGTCGCGGAGGCCCACGATCTCGACTTCGTCACCGACAGTGACGACGCCCTTCTCGATGCGGCCCGTCACGACGGTGCCACGACCGGTGATCGTGAAGACGTCCTCGATTGCCATCAGGAGCGGCTTGTCCGTGTCA
>CANKHS010000050.1 GCA_947481755.1 Actinomycetota bacterium
ACCTCTTCCCTTTTCGAACAGAGTCGTTAAGCCCCTCAGCGCCGATGGTACTTGGTGGGAAACTGCCCGGGAGAGTAGGACGCCGCCGGAATTATTGTTAGAAAGCCACTCCGCAAGGGGTGGCTTTCTTGCGTTCTGGGGCAGTCTGCACGGCAACGGCTGCCGCTCGTTGCCGCACCCGTTAGTGGCTGGTCAGCTCGATCGGAGGGCCAGCGTCGCGCAACAGTGGCGCGTTATAGGCTAGGACGCGCCAAATTGGGCCGGTGTCAGATTCGCGGCGGCGAAGGTACGTCGCGTGGCCGTGGCTGATGCGACCGAGGTGGACGCGTTGTTGTTCGGCCGTCAGTCCGATAATGCGGCCCGTCACGGCGCCGATCAGGCCACCGTGGGCGACGATCACGAGCAGATCCGATTCGCCGAGGCCCGTTGAGTGGTGATTAAGCGCCCGCGTGCCACGCTCGGCCACGTCAGCGTAGGTCTCGCCGTCGGTCCAGCCCGTGCCGCCTTCGTCGTGACGAAGCGCCCCCTCAGGGTCGCGGGCGGCGGCCTCGTCGTGGGTCAGGCCAGCCCAGCTGCCGACATCGATCTCGCGGAGGTCGGCGTCGGTCGTGATCGGCAGACCGAGCAGTTCGGCCAGAGGTCGAATTGTCTGTTGGGTACGCACGAGATCGGAGGTGACGATGTGCGTTGGGCCCTGGTTAGACAGTGGCTTGACCAGCGCCTCGGCCTGGTCAAAGCCCAAGGCATTCAGCGGCACATCGGAGTGGCCCTGCCAGCGAGCCTCGCGGCTCCAGTCGGTCTCGCCGTGTCGAACCATGATCACGCGTGCCATATCCACAGGGTACGCCTTGGGTTCCCTGCGCACCCGGTACCCTTTGCGTATGGATCTCGGACTGACAGGGCGCGCCGTACTGATTACGGGCGGCAGCCAAGGAATTGGGCGTGCGACGGCAGAGGTACTGGCGCGCGAAGGAGCACGCGTGGCGGTCGCTGCACGCAGCCAGGCCGCTCTGGACGAGACGGTCGCCATGCTCGAGGGACTCGGTGCAGCAGACGCCTTTGGTATCCAGGCTGATCTGGCGCTCCCAGGCGGCCCTGAACACGCTGTGGCTGAGGCCTGTTCTCGTTTTGGCGCGCTTGACGTACTCGTGGCCAACGTCGGCTTCGCCGTCGCGCGAAAGCTCGATGACGTCACGGACGCCGAGTGGGAAGAGTCCTTCCAGTTGAATCTGATGAGCCACATCCGTGCCGTTCGCGCCGCGCTGCCTCAGCTGCGCCAGAGTGATCAGGCACGCGTCGTGCTCGTCTCGTCGACGGCCGGCAAGCGTCCGTCGGGCGGCATGCCGGATTACAGCGTGATGAAGGCCGCGTTACTGTCGTACTCGAAGCTTGTCTCTGATCTTGAGGCGAAGAACGGCGTGCTCGTCAACGCGATCTGTCCTGGGCCAACCGGTACGCCAGCCTGGCTGGGCGAGGGCGGCCTGGCCGATCAGACCCGCGGCGAAGGCACGCGCGACGACGCGCTGGCCAAGGCTGGAGCGGGACGACCGATCGGGCGGATGGCCGAGCCAGCCGAGATCGCCGACATCATCGCGGTGCTGTGCTCGGCGCGAGCCTCGTACGTGACGGGCTCGGCGTGGGGTGTCGACGGCGGCACCGTCCCCGTAATCATCTGACCCAGCCGCCCGACTCTAGTGCGTGGACTACGCTGTCGGTGTGAACGAACCCTCTGCTGTTGATCGTGACGAGGCGCTGGCTGGTCCAGTCGCTCAGAGCTTTGCCGAGCGCATGGCTGCCGCAGAGGATGTGAGGCTGGTTCCGTGGGCAACGCGCTCGCAGGATTCGCTGGGGCGGTCGCATGACGAAGCTGCCTGCCTGTTGCGTACGCCGTTTCAGCGCGACCGCGACCGCATCGTGCACTCCAAGGCGTTTCGGCGCCTGAAGCACAAGACACAGGTCTTTATTGCTCCCGAGGGCGATCATTTCCGTACCCGCCTCACCCACACACTTGAGGTGACGGGTATTGCCCGTGCCGTGGCGCGCGCGCTGGGTCTCAACGAAGACCTGACCGAGGCAATCGCGCTCGGCCACGATCTTGGGCATCCACCGTTTGGGCATACCGGCGAGGAGGCGCTGTCCGACATTCTCGAGGAGCGCACCGGGCGGCGCTTTCATCACAACGAGCACTCGCTGCGCATCGTCGAGCACCTCGAACGTGGTGGTCGTGGTCTCAACCTGACGGACGAGGTGCGCGACGGCATCCTCAACCACACCGGCGCTGTTGCACCACGCACGCCGGAGGCGCGGATCGTCAAGCTCGTCGACCGCTTCGGTTACATCAACCACGACATCGACGATGCGGTGCGGGCTGGCGTGCTCGATCCCGCGCGCCTGCCGCCAGAGGCAACTGCCTTGCTCGGTACGACGGCCGCGCGACGTATCGATGCGCTCGTGCACGATCTCGTCGAGCGCTCGGCCGTGGTGGAAGATATCGAGCAGACGACGCCCTACGCCGAGGCGCTCCTCGAGTTGCGGCGGTTTATGTTCGACGAGGTGTATCTGCGGCCCGCCACCGAGACAGAACGGGGACGGATTCGCAACGTCGTGCAGTCACTGTTCGTCTGGTTTCTCGAGCACCCCGAGGAGGTGCCGATCTCGGAGGATTCGTTTGAGACCAGGGTTTTGGACCACGTGGCCGGCATGACCGATCGCTACGCCCTGCGCGCCTATCGCTCGCGGTTCGAGCCGGACGCCTGGCGCTTCTAGGGGGCTGGCGTGGCGGGACGGATCAATCGGGCAACAGTTGAGCGGGTGCGCGAACGCGCCGATCTTGTCGAACTCGTGTCTGCACGAACCGGTCAGGTACGCCAGGTCGGACCGCGCGCGATGGCTCGCTGCCCGTTTCACGACGAGAAGACCGCGAGTTTCTCGATCGAGCCGGCTCAGAAGCTCTACCACTGCTTCGGCTGCGGCGTCAGTGGCGACGTCTTCAAGTTTGTCATGGAGCTCGAGGCCTGCGAGTTTCCCGAGGCCGTTGAGCGGCTTGCCGAGCGGTACGGCGTCCCGATTGAGTACGAGGAGCTGTCGCACAAGGAGGCTGAAGAACTCGATCGCGAGAAAAAGATCGAGCGCCTGTTGGAGGAGACCTGCGCCTACTACGAACGCGTGCTCGTCGATAGCCCTGAAGCCGAGGTCGCGCGTGCGTATCTTGCCGAGCGCAAACTCGGCCCCGAACTGATCAAGCACTGGCGGATCGGGTTTGCCCCCGACGCCTGGGATCGCGTCGTCAACGGTGCGCTCAAGAAGGGCTACACACCGGCCGATCTGCTCGCCGCTGGTGTCGCGAGCGAGGGGCGCCAAGGTCCGATCGATCGCCTGCGTGGTCGCATCGTCTTCCCCTTGTTCGACGGTCGAGGACGGGTGCGTGGCTTCGCTGGTCGAGTCTTGCCTGGCGTTGAAGGGCCGAAGTACATCAACTCTCCTGAGGGGCCGTACTTCCACAAGGGCAAGTTGCTCTACGGCCTGCACCATGCGCGCGGACCAATCGCGAAGGCCGGGCGGGCCGTCATCGTCGAGGGCTACACCGATGTGATCGCACTGCACGAGGTTGGGGTGCAAGAGGCCGTCGCCTCGATGGGTACGAGTCTGACCGAGGAGCAACTGACCGAACTCCGCCGGCTGGCAGCCACGCTGGTCTTGGCCTTCGATGCGGATCAGGCTGGCCAGGATGCCGCACTACGCGGCATGCGGCTCGCGGAGCAGAAGGGCTTCGACGTGCGCATCGTGCCGCTCCCGGCTGGGCAGGACCCGGCGGAGATCGCGGCCAGCGGTAAGGAGGCTGTTGAGGCAGCACTCGCCGGCAGCGTGTCGGTGCTGGCGTTCCTGATCAATCGCGCACTGGAACAGCGTGAGAAGGACGGGGTAGATGCCGTCTATGCGCAGGTACGCAGCATCCTCTCGAGCGCACCGCCCACGCCTGATCGGGCGCGGCAGGTGCGTCGCGTCGCGGACGTGCTGCGGCTCGACAAAGAACTGGAGTCGCGCCTCACGCGTGGCGCGCGGGTGGGGGTGCCCGTCAGTCAGGACGGCGCCATCAATCGGGCCCGCAAGCGCCTCGATCAGCGCACCCGCGTTGAGCGCGAGTTCCTTGCCGCCTGCCTCGCACTTCCTACCGATGCACCGACGGCCCTCGATCTCACGGCAGACGCTCTTGTCGAGCCGGTGCACCTCACCCTCGTACCGTGGCTACGGGAGCGCGTTGCGGGCAATCCTGCGGAGGCACCAGCGGGTGCAGAGGATGTCGTCGCCGAGCTGTACGCGCTCTCCGCGCGGTTCGATCCAGCCGCGGGCGATGTACCGGATCTGGAGGCGGCTCAGGCGGCACTGCAGGAGCTAATGCTGCAAATTCAGTTGCGGGCGGCTGACGACGAGATTGGCCCACTTCGCGTCCGCGTCGAGGAAGGATCGGCGTCCGCAGACGAGTTGCGGCGCCTCGCCGTCTTGCAGCGCGAGGTCGAGAGTCTGCGCGCCGAGTTGCGCAGTTCGACCTTCAATACCTAGGGCAGGCCGTTACAGGCACGGCGGTCTGGCAGCCACGGTTATACTCCGCCCGCGTTCCTCGGTAGCTCAATGGCAGAGCATCCGACTGTTAATCGGAGGGTTGTAGGTTCGAGTCCTACCCGAGGAGTGCATCTACGCCACGCTCACGTTTTCCGGCGCTACAGAGTGGGCAAGGTGTGAGCTTGTTGGCATGAGCTGAAGTCCGCGGCCCACCGTCGGGCGCTCAGCGGATCGGCACCCTCACGGGGACCACCACGACGCCGCCGTGCCCATCGGCCACCGTCACCCCGAACGTCTCGGAGTTCACAGCGCCCGTGGACGAATTTGCCGAAGCCGCCAGCCGAGCCGCAGCGGTGGGCGTGTAGGTGAAGGCACCGGAGGTTGGATCCATCGTCAGCGACGCGCCACTGGGAGTGGTCTTCATGGGCAGCGTGAACCTGAGTGGATCCCCGTCGGCGTCCGTCCCCGTGAGGCTCCCGGCCACCTTGCCGGTCTTCGGTGAGACGGACCGTATCTTCGCCGCTTTGATCCTGGGCTGACTGTTGGTCGGGGAGATCGGCACGCTCACGCGGATCGGCATCATGACGCCCTGCGGGTCGGTGGCCGTCACCGTGAACGAGTCTCTCTGCGCGCTGCGCGGGGCGCCCGTGGCGACGGCCGCGTGCCGAGCCGTTGCGGTGGGCGTGTAGGTGAAGGCGCCGTCGGCGCTCACGTTGACCGACCCGTTGGTGGGCGTGTCGGGCGTCGAGGCGTAGGTCAGCGGACTCGCAGACGAGGGGCAGACGAGTCCTGTGACGGTCCCGGTCGCCGGATCCGGCGTGCCCACCATGATCGTCTTCGAGGTGCCGTCCCTCGGCACTGCCGCACTCGCAACGCCGCCCCCGACCGCGACGAATACGAGCGCCACGAGCACCACAGGCAACGTTAGACGACGCATGCGACGAGGGTACAGCATCCCACAGGTGGGTGCAGTGAAGCCGATTACGTGAGCACGCGCCGCAGGGTCTCCTCGCATAAACCTGCTGACGTAGGATCAGTGGAGTTGCCCCGATTTGGGGGACAACGGTCGTGGACGGGTACGTGCGCCCAGAGAGTAATCCGCAATACCGACGGCGAAGCCGGAATTTCCGACGCAGTGTTGTAGGTTCGAGTCCTACCCGAGGGGTGCATTGCGTGAGGTAGAGCGTCATTTCGTGATCACCGCTCGGCTGAGTGATACCCTCGGTGTATGACTGAATCGCCCGCACGAGCACGCCGTCACTCCCTGCACCTCCTAGTGGTTGGTGTCGCGTTCATCGCGCTGCTGGCCGCGCCGGTGTTCGCAAACGCAGCGGTTGGCTCGGTGACGGAGTTCTCGAATGGCATCACGGCGAACTCGGCCCCGCAGTCGATCGCGGCTGGCCCCGACGGCAACCTCTGGTTTACGGAGTCCGCCGCCAACAAGATCGGGCGCATCACGCCGACCGGTGTGGTGACGGAATTCGTCAATGGGCTCAGTGCCGGTGCGAAGCCTTGGGGAATCACGAGTGGCCCTGACGGCAACCTCTGGTTTACCGAGCGGGGCACCAGCAAGATCGGGCGCATCACGCCCCAGGGCGTGATCACCGAGTTTGCGACGATCACACCGAACGCCGCGCCGTGGGGGATTACGGCTGGCAGCGACGGCAACCTCTGGTTTACCGAAAACGGCGTCAACTCAGTCGGACGCATCACGACCGCGGGTGTTCAGCTTGCTGAGATCCCACTCTGTGTCGGCTGCGCCGACAATTCGACGGGCGGCCAGGGTATCGTTGCGGGGCCCGACGGCAACGTCTGGGTCGTCGGCAATATCAGCAACGCGGTCTATCAGCTGCCGATCGGTGGTACGACACCAGCGGTCTTTACTGCTGGTATCACCGCAGGAGCGGGGCTGGCTGGGATTACCGTCGGCTCGGATAACAACCTCTGGTTTACCGAGCAGGCGGGCAATCGCGTTGGTCGAATCACCGTCGCTGGGGCGGCCACCGAGTTCGGCATCGCGCTCGGAGCACAGACGCCGACAGGAATCGCGAGTGGGGCCGATGGCGCCCTGTGGGTGGGCGAGAACGGTACCGGCAACAATGGCAACAACCTTGTGCGCGTCACCACGGCGGGCGCGATGACGCAGTACCAGAACGGAATTGTCGCCAACGCTGGTGTCTACGGCGTGACCGCTGGCCCCGACGGCAACCTCTGGTTTGCGGAGAGCAACAGCAATCGAATTGGCCGTATGCTCAGCGGCGTTGTTCCCGTCAACGTGACTCCCCCCGGCATTTCGGGTACACCGAACGTCGGCAGCACGTTGACCGTCTCGTACGGAGCCTGGAAGTACCTGCCGACCACGTACGCCTACAAGTGGTTCCGTTGCACGACCGCGGCGGCCACAAAGTGCTCGACGATCGTCAATAAGACAAAGAGTACGTACGTCGTCACCTCGGCCGACACCGGATCGTTCTTGCGCGCCTCGGTCACGCCAACCAACCTCAACGGCGCGGCTAAGCCGACGCCAAGCCCGACCGCCACGCAGGTACCCTCCAGCGCGTTTTCCATCACCAAGCCGCGGATTACCTACAAAACGAAGTCTGTGGTCTTGACCAGCACGATCATTACGAATTGGGCAGGCAAAGCCGTCCAGACCGCGACGTCAAAGTCGGGCAGCAAGGTGACACGTCGGTGCATCATCACCAAGCGCATTCCCGTTGCCGGCGTCGCCACGATCGTCTGCACGCTGCAACGCGCATCGCGCCAGACCCTGCGCAAGCAATCGTTGAAGTTGACGATCACCACGACGTTTACCGCGACCGGTGGTGCGGCCAAGTCCAAGACGCAGGTGCTGACGGTTCCGAAGCGGGTTAAGCCCTAAGGCGTTGTGACCCGGGACGCCATGAGGGCTGCGTCGACACTGTAATCTTGTTTGGTGCCACGCTTTCTTAGCCGCGCCATCATCTGGGTGATCGTTGGCGTCTGTGCGGCATCACTCGTTTCTGTCGCCTCCGCGTCGTCGCCCTCGCTGTTTTGGACAGCGAGCGTACGCAACAGTCAGATTCCCGCCCCGCTGGACTGGCATGCCGCCGGACTCGTAAACGCCACCGATACGAACACGTTTGCGACCTCAGCCGTGTCTACTGATTCTGGATATCGACCAGGGGGACTTGTCGTAGCGGGTGGATTCGCCTATTGGATTGCGATTCGCTCATGGGACAGCACGACGCATCATTGGGGATTTCGTCGTGACGTCTATCGCGCGCCCGTCGACGGATCTGGTCCTGTTGTCCGCGTACCAACGGGAGGCTGCGAGACGCCTAACGCGATCTCGGTTGTTGGCGATGTGCTTTTTGTCGCCGATGCGCGTTCAAAGACGATTGCGCGTTTTCCCGCCTCAGGATCTCTGTCGAGCAACCATCACCCGCATCCGAAGTGCGAGGGAATCACGCTCGCGTACGGCGCCAGCGGTGTCTGGTCCGATGGAGCATTCGTGTACTGGGCAAGTACGGGCTATGGCAGTGGGCGCTCAAGCGTCACGCTAACGGACGTTGATACAGAGTTCATTCCGTCTACTCAGATCGGGCACACCGCATTGACGGGAGTCGGGGAGACCCTGTTGTGGGCGAGCTCCGCGAACGGTGGACAAAT
>CANKHS010000051.1 GCA_947481755.1 Actinomycetota bacterium
CCGATGGAACCTCGCACCTCGTGGCCAAAGGCATGCTCAATGGCACACGTCGCGCCTCGCTCACCACGCCCGAACCGCTTGTTCCCGGCGAGCGTACTTCCCTGCAGGTTGAGGTCGACTGTGCGGCGTGGCGTTTTGAGGCAGGCCACAGCATTCGTATTGCAGTCGCGAATGCCGATTGGCCGAATGTCTGGCCGACACCCGAGCCAGCCACGTCACAGCTCCACCGAGGAAGTGCGGGTTCGCGCATCACACTTCCGGTCGTACCAACAGAGGGCAGCGCCACGCCACCGACGTTCCTTCCATCGCCCATCCAGCGCGAGCGGCACGCCCTGCGGGCCCAACCTCCGACCTGGGAGATCATCAACGACGCCCTGACGCGCCGCGCAACCGTGCGGCTCCACGAGGAGGACGAAGGGCGCATCAATGCCACAACCGTCGTCTACCGCGACTTCGACCTGACGACCACCGTCGATGCCGACGATCCAGCCCACGCCACGGCCTACGGACGCCACTCCACAATCATCCGTCGGCCGGGTGCCGAAACGACCGCAATCTCGTCTGTCCTGATCGAGGCCGCCGCGACGCACTTCCACGTCACGATCAACCTCGAGCTGCAGGTCAATGGCATCCAACACCACACGCGACAATGGGTCAAATCTGTGCCCCGCATCCTGCTCTAGGCTGTCTACATCGCAATGGAACACGACGCTTGCATCGAATTTCTCACGACCTGGCCGAGTCGCCTGCTCTCACTCAGCGTGGCACGCCGCGATGGCACCACGATGACACTCCCGCTCTGGTATCGCCTTGACAACGAGTCGCTACTGATCTGGACGACACGAGAACGTGGCTGGGTCAAGAACCTCCTGCGCACGGGGCATGCCTCATTTAGCGTTGCCGAAGAGACGCACCCGTACCGAGCCGTCACCGGCCGAGGCAAGGCCTCTCTGTTGACCGACGGGGAAATCGATGTCGACCAGGAAGTTGCGCTGATCGTCGCCCGCTACATCCACCCCGATCTCGCAGCTACGTACATCGCTAAATGGGCACACCTGCGAGACATCGCCCGCATCGAGATCGATCACCTACACGGCTGGTCGCTCGGCTACTAGCCCGCGTGCCGCAGCCCGTCGCTGCGTGGCCGCCGCGCAGCACTGTCGAACCACGGGCGCTGTTGTTCCATCGCGGCCGCAATGCGAAAGGCACGAGCATCGTCGTATGTACGCGTCACGATCTGGACTGCAATCGGTAGGCCATTGGCTCCCAGTCCGCACGGCATGGCAATGATCGGGAGGCGCGCAATCATGTTGAACGCATGCAGGAGCGACGGCTGATAATCGCAATCGAAAGTCCGGCCAGCCACCTCGATTGTCTCCCAGGGCATGGCATCCGCACGAATCTCCTGTGTCACGAAGGCTGGACAGACGAGCGCGTGGTACCGCGCGAGTAACGGCCCCAACGTGCGATACATATCGGCAGCGACCTCATACGTCCAGAGAAATCGCTCTTGACCGCAGGTCCCCGCTCGTTCTGCATACCACGCTGTGTAATCACAGACGAGCTCCGGATGTTCCTCCCAGACGCGAGCAAACCCCCGACCAAAGAGGTGATCAAGGTATGCGCGAGCAGCCTCGGTCACTTCCTCGCCCCAGCCCAGATCTACCTCTTCGATGGACGCACCGGCGGCTTCGAGTTGACCCAACGCGGTGCGCAACCCTGCCGCCACTGCGGGGTCGACGACACCATTGCCACAGTCAGTCGTCCATGCGATGCGCCAGCCCTCAATGCCAGCCGGCGATGCAGGAATGCGCACGCGCTGCCGCAACGTGGCCGCATCTTGTGGGTGCGGGCCGGCTCCTACGTTTTGCATCAGTGCGCAGTCCGCCACCGTGCGTGCCAGCGGCCCAACGTGCTCATAGGGGTCGAGGTTGTCGGGTGTCACTTCGGGATTGCGCCCATGTGGCGGCATGTAGCCAACGACTCCGCACTGCGCCGCGGGATAGCGAATCGATCCACCAATATCTGTGCCGGTCGCGAGCGTCGTCGTCCCCGCTGCCAGTGCCGCGCCTGATCCACCCGAAGACGCACCACACGTCAGCGTCGAGTCCCACGGATTACGTGTCACGCCGTTCAGCCTCGACGTCGTAATCCACGCACACGCAAACTCAGGCGACGTCGTACGTGCGTGGACGATCGCACCCGCACGCAGTAAACGCTCAACCCAGGGGTGCGACCGTGTTGCCGGAGGGTCGTCACGGTGGACCAACGATCCGTGCGTCGTTGTCGTGCCTCGTACCGCCATCGTCTCTTTGACGCCGAGAGTCAAGCCCTCCAGCCGACGCGCTCGCCCGTCTCGGTAGCGCTGCTCTGCGACCACCGCTGCTTTACGGGCATCGTCGTAGAGCGTCTCAGAAAAAGCATTGATCACAGGCTCCGCGATCTCGGCCTGCGTGATCTGTGCCTCAAGAACGTCGACCGGAGAAAGCTCGCGCGCTGCGAACAGCCGTAGTTGCTCCGTTGCCGAGAGGTAGGCGACTTCGATATTCGCCATCGTTATCTAGCTCCCCGCATAGTCATACGCCAAGCCGCCGCTGAAGGAAATCGCGGATCACAGCGAGGTATGCCTCGGCCTCTTTTTCAAGGATCGTCAGATGACTGGAGTTGCCAAACACCACGTACTCGTTGTCGGGAATGCCTTCTGCCAGCGGCCGACTGCACCGCTCGGGTGTCAACTCGTCAAACCAGCCACAGACGATGAGCGCCGGCACGCCGATCTCGGGTAGCCGGTCTGTGATGTCGTAGTGGGCCTGCGGCCCTGTGCCCATGAACTCGTGTGGACCCCAGAGTGCGTACGCGGGCCCCATCGCGGGGAAGTACTGCTCGTCAATTTTCTTGAGCCCTGCCCGCGAGGCTTCGGCATCGTACGGGCTGGTGCGAAAGACGTGCCGGGCATAAAGCTCGGCAACCGCGTCGAGATACTCGGGGTCGTCGAGCGTCCCAGCACCTTCGTGTCGCAACATCGCTGCATGGCGAGCTGCACCCAGAGACACGCGATGGTCCGATATGTCGAGCAGGTATGCCGTGCCGTTGGCATACGTGTTGGACAGCACGAGCGCCTCAACATTGGCGGGGTACTGCAGCGTGTATGCCAACGCCAACATGCCTCCCCAGGATTGCCCGTAGAGGCTCACCACACCCAGATCGAGCGCCGTGCGAACTGTCTCGACCTCATCGATAAAGCGCTGGACTTGCCAGAGGCTCGGGTCGTCTGGCCAGTCCGAATCGCCGCTGCCCAGTTGGTCGTAGAGCACCAGCCGCATATCGTCGCCGAGGACCTCGTTGAGGCGCTCGATGTAGGCGCTGCTGGGACCAGGACCACCGTGCAATCCCACCAGCGTGCGAGTCCCTGTGCCGTAGACGCGATAGGCAATCGTGTATCCCTGCTCGACCGTAATCCGACCCTCGTCAACCAGCTCCGCTGGAGTCACACGCGCATTCCGCTGCAGCATTCGACCGCTCTCCGTTCCGTACCCACTCGGTTGTCCTCAATCCTGAGGTAAACCCTATACCGCGCCGCGTCCGCAGTCGAGTCACGGCCGGAATCTGAATCCAGTCAGAACGTGGTCGGCGGAGATCAGCTTTGCTTTGGGGTCAGACCCTGATGCAAAGTTCGCTCGTTCAACTTTGCATCAGGGTCTGACCCCAAAGCAAAGCTGATCCACTACTCCTGAACCCCAATTTCGCGCTGGTCATGATCGGCATCGATCGGCTCGACCGAGCGCACGGCAATCGTGATGCCCACGATGATGATGATGCCGCCGGCGAGCTCTTTCCAATCGAGGCGTTCGCCCAGCAGGATCGCCGAGAAGATCACGCCAAGAAACGGCTGGAGTGGCATCAACGCGACGGCGCGCGCCGAGCCGGCTTTGTGGATCGCGACAAACCAGAGCAGGTTGGCGATGATCAGCGACGCGATCAGGGCGTACCCCAGGCCAACCCACGAGGCCGGCGTGAACTTACCGAAGTCTTGGTGGAGTAGCTGTGGAATGCCAGCGATACCAATCAACGGTGCACCAATCAGCATCATGATCGCCGAGACGCGGGTCGCGGAATAGCGCTGCAAGAGCGGACGAATCAGCACGCTGTAGGTGCCCCACGATGCGGCCGCTCCGAGCGCCAGCACGTCGCCCAGCAAACTACCGAACGACAAATTGCCACCCGACCCCACCAGCACCAGCACCACGCCGGCACCGCAGATTGCGATCGCACCCCAGAACCACGGCTTGACGAACTCCCAGCCTAGGAGGCGGGCAACAAGCGCAGCCCACAGCGGTGTCGTCGCAAAGAGCAGCGTCACAGTCGACGCCGTCGTCTGCTCCACCGCGTACATGAACGAGTACTGAATGAGGCCAATACCGATCGAGCCCGCAATCAGGAAAATCGGGATGTCACGCCGTTGAACGCGCAGAGACCCCTCGCGGATCAGAACGAAGACCGCGAAGATCGTCGCGCCGGCCGCGAAGCGCACGAACGAGAAGGCCATCGGGTTCCAACCAACGACGGCGATCTTGACGATCGGAATGTTGAGCGCCCACAACGCGACGGTAATCAGCGTGAGGACAAGCGCAAGGTCAAAGACGGATCGCTTGCGTACAGACACACTGCGAGCGTAGGCGATGCCGTCAATGGAACGAGGCACGCACCCCGCCTCTACACTTGCGCCGTGCGCACGCTCCAAATCCAGCACGACCACACCAACCTCCTCGGTGCTTTCCGCGAGCCCTTGTTCGAGGCCGGACAGGTCGATCTCTGGCGTACCTGGCTGGACGATCCGCCGCATGACCTCTCGCAGTACGACGCCGTCGTCCTGATGGGTGGCGTCGTGATGCCGGACGAGGACGACCGCCACCCCTGGATTCCGACAGAAATCAAACTGCTGCGTGAAGGGCTCGAGCGCGATCTACCGATGCTCGGTGTCTGCCTCGGCGGGCAGATGCTCGCACGCGCAGCCGGAGCGCCCGTCGGACCGGCTCGGCAATCCGAAATTGGCTGGTGCGACATCGGCCTGCTGCCCGCAGGTGAAGAAGACCCACTGCTCGGGCCACTCGGCGTCGGCTATCGCGCCTTCGAATGGCACCACTACGGCTTTGAGATGCCACCAGGCGCCGTACCACTCGCCGAGAATGCCGCCTCGAGCCAGGCCTTTCGTGTCGGCTCGTGCGCCTGGGGTCTGCAATTCCACATCGAAGTCGACGCCTCAACGACGGGCCTCTGGCTCAACGTCGGCAAGCCGGACCTCGTGCGACATGACATCGATCAGGCTGCCTTGCACGCCGAAACTGCAGCACGTGTCGAAGACAATGCGGCGGCCGCTCGCGCGCTCGCCGCGCGCTTCGTCGAGCTTGCTCGTGCGCACGGCCACGCCTAACCCGACCGCGAACAGACCTCTATGCGCACGCTGATCATCCAACACGACGACAACACGGGCCCGGGCGTCATGCGCGACGCGATCGAGGCCGCCGGCGAGATCGTGATGTGGCATCCCGTCATCGACAACGAACGCCCAGACCTTGATGGCATCGACGCCGTCTTCATCATGGGCGGCAACGCCAACCCGACCGAAGACTTCCATCCCTGGATGGCAGGCGAGCTCGATCTGATCGAGGAGGCACTCGACATCGGCACGCCGATCCTCGGCATCTGCCTCGGCGGCCAGCTGTTGGCGCGTGCTGCTGGTGGCGTGGTCGGCAAGGCCGTCAAGCCGGAGATTGCCGCGTGGCGCGACGTGGGCATTCAGCGTGAGGCGGTCGACGACCTCCTGCTCGCCGCGATGCCCCGGCCGTTCTTCGGGTTTCAGTGGCACTCCTATGGCTTCGAGGCGCCACCCGGTGCCGTGCTCCTAGCCGCCAACGACTCGGGCCAGCAGGCCTTTCGCCTGCAGAACCGCGCCTGGGGTCTCCAGTTTCATCTCGAGATCGATGCCGAGATCGTCGCCGAGTGGGCCAATGAGGCTCCGGAGATCGTCGATGCCAACGGTGGCTTCGAGCGACTCAGCAAGTCGACCGAGACGTTCGTGACGATCTCCGTCGCCGCCGCCCGCGAGGTGGCCGAGCGTTTTGCGATTGCGGCGCAGGTGACATGCGGGGAACGTTCTCCCGATGCGTTGGCTGCGCTCGAGCGTCGCCCCGATCCGATCGCTGAGGCGCAGGCGCTGGGTGTTCCACCCGAGGTGATCGCAGCGATGCTGCGGATGCGCGACCAGCAGCGCTTCTAACTGTTGGCTCGTCATGTGGTGATCGCCGTGGCAACCCACTAGGATCCCTGCATGGAGCATCTGCTCTCCCCCCTTGAGATCCGCGGCAAGCACGTCAAGAACCGCGTCACGTTTACCGCCCACACCCAGTCCTATTCGGACAACGGCATCCACGGCGACCGCGTGCGCAATTACTACGCAGCCCGCGCGGCTGGCGGCACCGGCTTCTTGGTGATGGAGCCAATTCCGCCGCACCCGACCGGTCGGGTCACGCCGCAGAACTACGACCACACCAAGCCGGGCTTTGTGGAGGGCCTCACGCGCGTCGTCGATGCCGTCCATGTCCACGGTGGCACCCTGATCAACCAGCTGTACCACATGGGTCCGAACGCCGACCCCTTGGCGAGTGGTGGCGAGCAGTGGGGACCGTCAGACGCTCCCGGCTACTTTGGCGTCGGCCGCATCCACGCGATGACGGCCGCCGAGATTAGCCTGATTACCGAGCGGTTCGCCGATGCCGCAAAGACCGTGATGCTCTCGGGCACCGACGGTATCGAGTGCATGTTCTCGTACGACACGCTGATCGACGCGTTCTTCTACGACGATCGCAACCTGCGCACGGATGAGTACGGCGGGTCGTTCGAGAATCGGACACGCTTCGCGGTCGAGATCCTGCATGCCGTGCGCGAGGCGATCGGGCCCGACCCGATTCTCGGCGTCACGGTCAGCGTCCGCACCCCGAACTTTGAGCGCCTCGTCCAATATCTCGAGACGGAGTGCGACATCGACTACATGGGCGTCGGCAACGGCGACTATCAGCACACAGAACTGATCATCCCGCCGCTCGACATTCCCCCCGGCATCGGTATCCCCAACGCCGCGCGGGCCAAGGCCGTGGCCAAGTCACTCAAGATCCTCGCCGAAGGCAAGATCAACCGGCCGGAGCTCGGCGAGCAGGCACTCGTCGAGGGAACCTGCGATCTCGTTGGCATGACCCGCGCCTTAATGGCCGACCCCGACCTCGTCAACAAGCTCGAGCGGGGTGAGCGCGACCGCATTCGCATGTGCGTCGGCCAGAACGTCTGCATTGCTCGACGCATGCGAAAGTTTCCGATCGCGTGTGCACAGAACCCGACCTCCGGCATGGAGGCAGAGCGTGCAGCTGAGCCGACTGCCAACCCTGGGCACGTTGTCGTTGTGGGTGGCGGTGTAGCCGGACTCGAGGCCGCGCGCCACGCAGCCGTGCGCGGCCATCGCGTGACACTGCTGGAGGCGCGTGATGGGCTCGGCGGGCAGATCACCCGCACGGCGACCCTGCCCGTACTCAGTTCGCTCAACGATCTCTGGCAATGGCGTGCGAACGAGCTCGACGTGCTCGGCGTTGAGGTGCAACTCGGCGTCACGGCCGACGCCGACACGATCGTCGCCCTCGAGCCAGACTTCGTCCTCGTGGCAACGGGCGCCACACCCGCTTCGCCCGAGCACACCATTGCGATCGATGACTGGCTGGACGGCACGCCGCTCCCCGATGGCAACGTGCTGCTGGTCGATGAGGAAGGCAGCCGCAAGGGCTGTGGCCCAGCAGAGGCACTCGCACTTGCTGGTCGTCACGTCACGCTGATCCCCGACGGCATTGCACCGCTCCAAGAGATCGCCGAAAACCACGCCGAGCGCCCCGTCTTTAAGCGGCTCCACGAGGCTGGCGTGATGATCCTCTCAGACGTGATCGTTCAGAGCATCGGCCCCGGTGCGGTCACGATCGTCGGCCGCTACGACGGCGTCGAGCGGACCCTCAAGGCACCCGTCGTC
>CANKHS010000052.1 GCA_947481755.1 Actinomycetota bacterium
CTCAGCGTCTTTGAAGACGAATCTGGCGTAAATGCGACTAAAGGGTCTGACCCCTTCGTCGCATTTCATTTCGGATTCGAATTCTTGGCACGCCTCAACCGCGGGCTTGCCACGACGTTCGCTAGCGTCCGTTGGTGAGCACTATCGCTAAGCCAGATCGGCCGCGTTCGAAGCGGCGCGCTGCGTGGCTGAGTGTCGCGTTGACGGCGTCGAGTTTTAGCGTCAAGGGCCTGGTCGCCCTCGCCACCGGGTCGTCGGCCGTCTTGGCCGAGACCGCCCACTCGTTTTCCGATCTGCTCGCCGCTGTGATCGCTCTGCTCGCGGTGCGTGCTGCTGATCGGCCGGCCGATCCGATGCATCCGTTTGGGCATCAGAAGCTCGAGCACGTGTCGGCGGTTGTCGAGGGCCTCTTGCTGATCATCGTGGCCGGCTTTGTGGCGGTGCAGGCGGCCCGCTCGTTTGGGCAGCCGGTCGAAAACTCGGGCCTTGGCATCGTGGTGATGATGCTGTCGGCTGGTGCGAGTTTCTTTGTCGCCCGTCGCGTGGCGCGTGTCGCGAAGGAGGCGCATTCGGCTGCGCTTGAGGCCGATTCGGCACACATTGCAGCCGATGTCTGGTCGAGCCTTGGCACCGCTGCCGCCCTCGGCATCATCGCGTTGACGGGCTGGGTCCAGGTCGACGCGATCTTCGGTATCGCCGTGGCCGGCTGGGTGGCGATGACGGGCGGCCGCCTCGCCCTCAATGGTGTCCGCGTGCTCGTCGACGAGTCCGTCTCGCAGGACGATCTGGACGTCATCCGCGATGCGCTCGACGAGACGAAGCCCGCTGGCGTGCTCAGTTATCACCGCCTACGTGCGCGTCGTTCGGGTGCCACGCGTCACGTCGACGTCCACGTCGTCGTCGATGCGGACATGACGGTCCGCGCCGCTCACGCGATTACCGATCAGATCGAGGCGCTGCTGGAAGAGCGCCTACCGGCCGCGGACGTGGTCGTACACGTCGAGCCAGCGGGCTCGATTCCCGAGCCAGACGCGGTCTAGTTTTTAGGCAGCCCAGTCGAGAGCGTCGCCGTTGTCCTGCTGGAACCATTGGCGGACTGGTGCGTGGTGATGATCCACGGTGGGCTCATCGACACGCAGGTAGTCCACTGGCAGGTAGTCCCGCAGCGGCATCTGCTCTTCGAGTGGTGCATTCTGTTGACGCAACGCCAGGTGCTGGGCAATTGCGTCTGTGAATACTGTCTGAACGTAATGCTCCGACGACACGAGTTCCTCCTGCTCGCGTACCTCAACGCAACGAATGTATCTCATGGGGTCACCGGAATGACACCCGCTTCGGCTGGCGGCGCGCCGGCATCGCGTTTAGTCTCGTGGGATGCGCGTTTTCGGAATCATCGTTGGTGCCCTGATTGCCCTGTGTGGAATCGGGCCGGCCCTCATTGGCATCGCCATCGTTGGGTACGTCAAGGATGGCACTGGCATCGAGATTCCGATCAAGGGCTTTAAGGCACCCGCTCAAGCAGTCGCGATTGTCTCGCCCACGATTAGCTTCCAGGCCGGTGACCTGCCGTCCGAGGTGCGCGACTCGTCGGTGACGCTGCACATCACCCCACCGCCCGGTGACGGACCGCTCTTTATTGGCCTCGGCCCGGCTGCTGACATCAACCGGTACCTGCGTCGCGCGTCGATCGCCCACATTGAGCAGACCGACGAGCCGGCCAACAGTGATGGGTCGGCCACTGCGCCGAACCCGCAGGATACGTTGCAGAACGGTGTGGATGTGCGACTGGTGCTCGATCCTGGCCCGCGCACAAAAGTACCGCCGCCCGCATCGCGCACATTTTGGACGCACACCGTCACAAACCAGAGTGGCGAGCTGAAGCTGACAATCCCCGATTTCCAAGGCACCGATGCGCGCGTGGTCGTGATGCGCGCCGACGGCAAACCGGGCATCGCAGCCAACGCCTCGATGCGATTTCGCATCCCACTCTTGGTGACGATTGGTTGGGTCGCCTTGATCGTCGGTCTCGTCTCGATCGCAATTGGCGTGGGCCTGATCCTGCTGCTCACGCTGCTCAAGAAGAAGCCCCCCGTCGGCGCAAACGACACGACGACCCCAGACACCGAGACATCCGCGCCAACGCCCGCGGCGACAGAGCCAGCCACAACGCCGGCAGCCGAGCCGCGTCCCGCTGTCGACACAGCCTTCCCCACCGCGCCCGACGATAACGCTCCCACGCAGTAGCGATTTCGTCTACCCTCCCTTTTGGCCGTGCTAGGCGGGGAGTTTGCGGTTCCCTGTATCGGCAATCCGCTCTAGCCGGGCACAACTCCCTTTTTCGGGGGTGACAAGGAGTACGGGGTACCACCAGAAGCGTTGATGGTCAGGTCCCGCGCGATCGGCAATCTCGAACCGTGTCAGGGCCGGAAGGCAGCAGCACTCAGAGAACCCGCTGGTGCGCCGCGGTCAAGCCTGATCGGAGTGACTGGCTGGTAAACCGGACAGCCCGGTCGCCAACAACGAAGGGTGCACGGCCACTATCAACCCCCGCGGGCCTCGCGCCCGCGGGTGGCTGGTAGGCTCACACCGTGTCCGCGCTTTATCGTCGTTATCGCCCGCTGGATCTTGCCCATGTTGTGGGTCAGCGCCACGTTGTCCAGACGCTGACGAATGCGATTGATCACGACCGTGTGCGGCATGCCTACTTGTTTGCTGGGCCGCGTGGCACGGGCAAGACGTCGCTGGCGAAGATCCTCGGCAAGTCGCTTAATTGTCAGAACACGGAGGGTCCGTCGACGGCGCCGTGTCTCGAGTGCGAGTCGTGTCTCACGATTGCTGATGGCACTGCGCTCGACGTCCTCGAGCTTGATGCGGCCTCGAATCGTGGCATCGATGACATCCGCGACATTCGCGATCGCGTCAACCAGCAGCCGGTGCTGGGTCGGTATCGCGTCTACATCCTCGACGAGGCCCATTCGCTGACGACCGACGCGGCCAACGCGCTCCTCAAGACGCTGGAGGAGCCGCCACCGCATGTGATCTTCATTCTCTGCACGACCGAGCCGCACCGCCTGCCCGACACGGTGCGTGGTCGCTGCCAGTCGTTTACGTTCTTGCGCCCGACGCCCGACGAGTTGCTCGAGGCGTTGCGGCGGATTAGTGACGCTGAGGGCATCCAGGCCGACGACGACGCCTTGCGCCTGATTGCGCGGCACGCGGGTGGCTCGTTTCGCGATGCGATCTCGTCGCTCGACCAGTTGTCGTCGGCGGGCGATCGCTCGATCGATACGGCGTCGGCCCAGACGATCCTCGGCGTTGTCGACGACGAGGTCTTGACGCAGCTGATCGATGCCGTCACGACCGGCGACGCGCGCCTGGCGTTGACGATGCTCGACGAGCTCGTCGAGGGCGGCCAAGACCTGACGCGCCTGATTCGCGACCTGATCGACCGTCTCCGCCTGATCCTCTTGACGCTCGAGCTCGGCGCCCCGCCACGCAGCGCGATGCTGGGCAGCACGATCGAGGCGGCCGTCACCCGCGCAGCAACGGCAATGACCGAGGACGCGGCCGTCACCCTGATCGACGGCCTGCTCTCCGCTGAGAACTCCTTGCGCAGCGGCGGCGACGCGCGCCTCTCGCTCGAGATCTTGCTGATCAAGGCCGCGCGGCCCACCAGCGACCGCTCGCTCGAAGGTGCCCTGCGCCGCATCGAGGCGCTCGAGGGTGGCGCTCCGCCCCGCCCCGCGCCGCCCGTCGTCGTGGCCCCGCCCGCTGCCGCGCCGCCACCCCCGCCGCCACCGCCCGCTACACCGGAGCCAGTCGCCGCACCCGTTGCGGTCGAGCCGCCTCCCGCAGCCATCGAGCCCGAGCCAACGAGCGTCTCGGCCGACGACGACCTGGAGCCGCCGTGGGATCTCTCCACCGCCGAGCCCGTCGCCGCACCGCCCGCCGCACCCATCGAGCCGGTCGCACCCGTGGAGCCGGAGCCAGCACCAATCGTCGAAGCCCCCATCGCCGAAGCCCCGGCCGAACCCCCCGCCACTCCCCTCCCGCCCGCCGGCGACCTCGCCGTCGAGGCCACCGAGCTCCTCGACGTCTGGGAGGGAGCCCTCGGCCGCCTGTCGCCGAAGCTGCGGTCGATCTTGCAGACGGCGCGTCCTCTGCGGGTCGAGCGTGGTGCGGTCGTGATCGGCTTTCCGAGCGCCTCCCAGTTTCAGAAGAATCAGGCCGACCGCGAGCAGAACCGCGCCGAGATCGCGACGGCGATGTCTGCTGCGCTGGGTGCCGAGGTGCGCGTCGTCTTCGAGACGCTGCCCGATCAAGGTGCGCCGCCGCCCGTGGTCAATGCCGTCCCCCACGCCACGGCTCCCGAGACGCCCGAGTCGGACGGTGCGGAGGTCGAGGACGATCCCCATACCCGCGAGGAAGAGTTCGTCCGCAACCTCGTGGAAACTTTGGATGCGAGCGAAGAGGAGTTGCAATGAACCAGCAGGCAATGATGCGCCAGATTCAGAAGATGCAGGCCGAGATGGCCAAGGCGCAAGAGGAGTTGGCGGTCACTGAGGTGACGGGCCAGGCTGGCAATGGCTTGGTGACGGTGACGTGCACGGCGACGGGCGACTGGCGCGGCATCAAGATCGATCCGAAGCTGATCGATCCGGACGATCCGGAGATGCTGCAAGACCTCGTGCTCGCTGCCCTCAACGATGCGAAGGCGATTGCCGAGCAGACGCAGCAGGACCGGCTCGGTCCGCTGACTGCTGGCATGTCGCTGCCGGGGCTCTAACGCTCCGTGTTGCCCCCGTCTGCTGAGGCGTTGGTTCGAGAGTTGACGCGCCTCCCTGGCGTTGGTCGCCGTTCGGCGCAGCGCTTGGCGGTGCACCTGTTGCGGGTGCCAGAGGCCGATGCCCTCAACTTGGCGCACGTCATCGAGCATGCGCGGGCGCATATCCATCCGTGCCCGGAGTGCTTTGGCTTTGCCGAGGATGGGCTGTGTCCGATCTGTCGAGACACGCGGCGTGACGAGTCGGTCATCTGCGTCGTGGAGGCGCCGCAGGATGTCGATCCGATCGAGCGCTCGGGCGCGTTTCGTGGCCGCTATCACGTGCTCGGTGGTGCCCTCTCCCCGCTCGATGGTGTCGACCCCGAGGATCTGACGATCGCCCAGTTGGTGCAGCGGGTGCAGGCGGGTGGCATCAGCGAGGTCATTTTGGCGACGAATCCGACGATGACGGGCGAGGCGACGGCCGCCTATATCGCTGGTCTGTTGCGGGCAGATGCCAAGATCACGCGGCTCGCGAGTGGCCTGCCGGTCGGTGGCGACCTCGAGTTTGCCGATGAGGTCACGCTGGGCCGCGCACTCGATGGCCGCCGCATCATCGAATAGTCAATTAGAAGCGCGCTAGCACTAGCGCTCTGTCACCATGCGGGCACGATGGCTACACGCCCAGAACACGATTTCGACACGGTGGTGATGAAGTTCGGTGGCTCGTCTGTGGCCGACGCCGAGAAGATCAAGAATGTTGCTGCTCGCATGGTTGCGATGCGCAAGGGTGGCAAGCGTGTGGTGGGCACGGTTTCGGCGATGGGCAAGACGACGGATGGGCTGATCGAGCTGGCCAATCAGGTCTCGGCCCAGCCGAATGGTCGCGAGATGGACATGTTGTTGTCGACGGGCGAGCGCATCTCGTGCGCCCTCGTGGCGATGGCGATCCACGACATGGGCTTTGAAGCTGTTTCGTTGACGGGTTCGCAGGCTGGCATCGAGACGGATGCTGCGCATACGAAGGCGAAGATCACGAACATTCGCGCCGACCGTGTGGTCGAGGCGCTCGACGACGGCAAGATCGTGCTGGTCGCGGGCTTCCAGGGTGTCTCGCCGGAGACGAAGGACGTCACCACGCTCGGCCGCGGTGGCTCGGATGCCACGGCCGTCGCGCTGGCCGCTGCGCTCGGTGCCGCGTGCGAGATCTACTCGGATGTGGCGGGTATCTTCACCGCCGATCCACGCATCGTTCCGAACGCCCGTAAGCAGCCACGGATTTCGTATGACGAGATGCTGGAGATGTCGGCGTCTGGCGCCAAGGTGTTGATGCTCCGTTCGGTGGAGCTGGCTCGTAATCATGGTGTGCGTGTGCACGCCCGCTCGACCTTCTCGGACGAGGAGGGAACCTGGATTGGAGAGGAAGGCATGGAACAGGCGATCATCTCGGGTGTCACCCATAACGAGAAGGAAGTCGTCTTCACGCTGACTGGCATTCCTGACGTGCCGGGTGCTGCCGCAACGGTGTTCGATGCGGTCGCCAAGCATGGCGTCAACGTCGACACGATTCTGCAGAACGTCGTGCATGGTGTGGCCGAGTTGTCGTTCTCGGTCCCGACGGAGGATGTCGGCATTGCCCGCATCGCGATCGAGGAGGCCACGCAGACGCTTGGCCCGATGACGGTCGAGGAAGACCACGAGCTCGGCAAGGTCAGCCTGATTGGCGCGGGCATGCGCTCGCACCCAGGCGTCGCGGCAAAGATGTTTCGCACCCTCGCCGACCTGGGCATCAACCTGCGGATGATCACCACCTCGCCGATCAAGGCGTCGTGCATGATTGCCAAGAGCGAGATCCCCACGGCGGTGCAGGCGCTCCATGCGGCCTTCGAGCTCGAGAACGAGCCGACGGAAGAAGAGGCTGTTCGTGCCTAGAGTCGCGATTCTTGGTGCGACGGGCGCGGTTGGTCGCACGATGCTGGAGGTGCTCGAGGAGCGCGACCTGCCGATCGACGAGCTGGTCTTGCTCGCGTCAGAGCGCAGCGCCGGCACGAAGGTCCAATTCAAAGGCGAGCAGCTGACGGTCCAGGCCGTCTCTGCCGAATCCTTCGACGGCATCGATGTCGCAATCTTCTCGGCGGGCGCCACCCGTTCGCGCGAGTGGGCGCCAGTCGCAGTCGCCGCAGGCGCAACGGTCGTCGACAACTCGTCGGCCTTCCGCATGCAGGCCGACGTGCCGCTGGTGGTGGCGGACGTCAACCCCCACGCCATCCGCGGCCATGCGGGTGTGATTGCCAATCCGAATTGTTCGACGATGCAACTGATGCCCGTCTTGCGTCCGGTGCGCGACGCCGTCGGCCTCGAGCGCATCACGGTTGCCACGTACCAGGCCGTCTCGGGCACGGGCCAGGCCGCCATCGACGCGTTGCGTGCTGAGGCCGCCGACGTCTTGGCCGGCAACGACAACCCCGAGCCACGCCAGTACCCGAAGGCGATCGCCTTCGACGTCTTGCCAGTCGCAGGCTCGTTCTCGGGCGATCAGGGCTACACGGATGAGGAACTCAAACTCGTCCACGAGTCCCGCAAAATCCTCGACCTCCCGGACCTCCGCGTCTCCGCCATGTGCACCCGCGTGCCCGTCATCAACGGCCACTCCGAGGCCGTCTGGCTCGAAACCCGCGAGCCCCTCTCGGCCCGCGCCTTCCGCACGCTGCTCGAGGCCGAAGCAGGCATCACGGTCTTGGACGACGCCGAGACCATGACGTACCCCACGGCCCGTCAAGCCACGGGCAAAGACGGCATCTTCGTCGGACGCATTCGTGAGGACCTGGGTTGTCCGAATGGGTTGGCGTGCTGGGTCGTTGGTGACAATCTCCGCAAAGGGGCTGCGTCAAACGCAGTCGACATCGCGGCGCTCCTGTTGGCTTAAGAGACCGCCAGCGAAACGGAGATTGAGAGGAGCCATTGGCCCAAGCGCGTAGCGGTTGGGTAGCCAATTGCGACTCACAATTTGCGCAATAAAGAGGTCTGCGCGAAGCGCAGTCAACAACATGCACTTGCGAGTCCGGCCTCATTGCCTAATGAGCATGAGGAACGCTTCCTCCTTGAGAATCGGCACACCGAGTTTCTCCGCTTTAGCGAGTTTAGATCCTGGGTCCGAGCCAACCACGACGTACCCAGTGCTCTTCGAAACAGCAC
>CANKHS010000053.1 GCA_947481755.1 Actinomycetota bacterium
ACCCGCGTGGCCCCAGCCCTCCCACACATCGAACGTGTCGGCGGGAATGCGCTGGTTCGTGACGACCCACCAGTCGACCGTCGCGATGCTCATCTCCGGGTGTGCGATCTTCGTGTTGCGCGCGGCGATTTCGATCGGCGGGATGTTGCCGTCGTGCGCGTTGAGGAGTAGCACGCGGTGGATGCCCCAGTGGTGCAGCGACTCGAGCACGTCGGCGATCACGCGCGTCTGAGTGTCGGCGCTGAGGCTGAGCGCCATCGGCTGATGCCGGTAGTGCCCGCTCATGCCGAGGTAGTTCGGCGGTAGGACGACCGTATGCTCAAGCTGTTCGGCGATGCGCACAGCCAATGCGTGCCCCGCGAGACCGTCGGTGCCCATCGGCATGTGATCGCCGTGGCTCTCACATGCACCCATCGGGATGATCGCCGCGGTGAACTCCGCCGCGACGAACTCCTGCGAGGTTAGTAGCTCCAGCTGTACGCCGTTCATTGGTCCTCCTTGGAAGGCGAGGGCGAGCGTATCACCCTGCCGGCGTCCGATGTGGGACGTGTTCTAGGCGATGGGATCGGCGTCGAAGCGCACGATCGTGCTGGCCCAGGAGAGGCCAACGCCGAAGCCCGACAGGAGCGTTGTCTTACCGGCCAGTTCGCCATCGCGTGCCAGTGAGGCAATCAGGAACGGGATCGACGACGACACGAGGTTGCCGGTGTCGCGGATGCGAATGGGCACACGGGCCGGGTCGAGCTTCATGCGCCGCACGAGCGACGAGAGCATGTGGTTGCTCGCCTGGTGGAGCAGGAACAAGTCCACGTCTTCGAGGGCGGTGCCGTTTGCAGCCGCGACGCGTTCGGCGTCGGCGGGGACCGTGCCGAGCATGAACTCGAAAATGCTGCGTCCTGCCATCGAGAGGCAGCGCGTGCCCTCGGCATCCGGCTCGACGATCAGGTTACGGGCGCCCGAGCCATCGGTGCCGAACGTAAACTCACCGATCTGTCCACCGGCGCCCTCGCGGGTGATCCACGTCGCCGCGGCGCCATCGCCGAACAGTGGAGAGGTGCCGCGATCGGCTGGGTCGATGACCTTCGAATACGGGTCAGACGTGACGAGCAGCGCGTTGTCGAGGCCGAGCGTGGCGAGCATGCCGCGCACCACTGCGAGGCCATAGACGAAGCCAGAACAACCCAGGCCGATGTCGAAGCAGGCGGTTTCCTTCGCCAGGCCGAGGCGATCTTGAACGAGCGCGGAGGTGTGAGGCAGGCCGTAGTCCGGGTTCTGCGTGCAGACGATCAGCAGTTGGACGTCTTCGCGCTTGAGGTCGGGGCACTTCGCAAACAGATCCTCAGCAGCGGCGACACCCATGTCGGCTGCGCCCTCGCCCTCGGCCGCGATGTGACGCTGATGAATGCCGAGTTTTTCCTCGAGGAACTCACGGTCCCACTCAAAGCGTTCGATCAGTTCGTCATTGCCGAGCACCGTCGCCGGCAGGTACGTTCCGATACCGCGAATCGCTGCCATGGTGGGGTTCGGTCCTCTGACGGTGTGCGGCACAGCAGGATTGCTCTGCTCCTAGCGATTCACGATACCGCACGAACGCTCGGCGTAATTCGGTCTGTCCTATGATTGTGCGGTGCGACTCAGCGGGTGGCGAACATGACGAGCGGCGATACGAGCGTGACGCGAACAGCAGGCGAGGTCGCCGACTGGCTGCGAGCGCAGGGGTATCTCCAGGAGATCAAGGGCGCGGCAGATCCACTGAGCGTGCCGATCGAGCGGCTCGTCAAGGCCGAGTCCGCCGAGCCGGCGACGATGGCCTGGGCAGGGACACCAGAGCTGGCCGCGGCGTTTGGTGGCGGTGTCCTGATTGCATCCGTCGATGCTGCGCCCTCTGCTGGCTCGGATATCGTCGTCCTGGTCTGTGAGGATCCGGCCGCGGCATGGGTTGATGTAGCGACGGCTCTCTTCTCGCACCTTTCCGCCGATCAGACGGCCTTGTGGAACGACGATGCCGACCGCGTGCGCGCCGAAGAGGGCATGGCCTGGGTGCGCAACGCACGCATCGGTCGGGGAGCAGCGATCGGCCCGCACGCGTGCATCGGCATGCTCGGGATGACACTGCGCCAGACCACGAACGATGGACGGGCACTTCTGTTTCCGCACTTCGGGATCGTCGAGGTGGGGGATGGGACCTTTATCGCAGCGCAGGCAACGATTCAGCGGGGCATGTTCGATTCGACGATCATCGGCCGAGACGTGTGGATTGGTCCGAATACGAATATCGGTCATGGCGTGCGCATCGGCGATGGAACGGTGATCGGGCCAAACGTGTCGATCGCCGGCTACGTCGAGATTGGTGCGGGCGCATCGATCTGGCAGAGCGCCTCAATCCGTAATGCCATATCGATTGGCGACGGAGCGGTGGTCGCGATGGGCTCGATTGTCCGCCACGACGTTGGTCCCGGAGAGCTCTGGTCGGGCAACCCGGCGCGTCGTGCCGGGCTCGCACGCGAGCTCTAGAGGCTGGCGTCATCCTCGGGCGGCTTTTGCCAGCCACCCGACGCTCCGCGGTACGTGTTGCCGCGCGAGAAGATGGTGCCCACGGTGCGGAGCATGATCGAGAGATCGAGACGCAGCGACTGACGGTCGACGTACCAGACGTCGAGTTCGATGCGATCGGCCCACGGCAGACTCGCTCGCCCGTTGATCTGCGCCCAGCCGGTCGCACCGGGTTTGACGTCGAGACGACGCGCCTGATGCGGCGTGTACTGGTCGACTTGGTACTGCAGCGTCGGGCGTGGGCCCACGAGGCTCATCTCGCCACGCAGGATGTTCCAAAACTGGGGTAGCTCGTCAATCGACAGCTTGCGCAGGCGATCACCGATTTTGAGAATGCGCGTATCGCCGGCGTTGACGGCAAAGCCTGCACCCTGCGACTCGGCGTTGACGACCATCGTGCGCAGCTTGAGGATGTTGAACGGCTCACCGTGCTGACCGACCCGCTCCTGGCGAAAGAAGATCGGGCCGCCATCCTCGCGCTTGATCAGCGCCGCGGCAATGCCAATCACGGGTGCCGAAAGCGTGAGCCCGACGACGGCGCCCGTGACATCCAGCGCACGCTTGGCGGCGTACTCCCAGCCTTTCACCGCGTGCCCTTCGGGCGCTCCCAGACCGGCTCGATGCCCTTAAAGACCGCCTGGTAGAGAGCGACGAGCGTCGCGAGGGTAACGAGGACGTAGTACTGCGCGAGGGCAAAGGGGGTGAAGCGCGCAGACGTTTTCGACGAGATGAGCGCCATCACAATCAGGGCGAGCTGCGCGAGCAGGATCAGCCACCAGACGCCACCGCTGCCGACGACCAGCACGATGCTGGCGAGCAGGAGGACGACGTGGAGTAGACCACTCGAGTAGCGGAGCAGGCGGTGCGAGATCATCTCGAGCCAATAGACCGGCCCCATTTTCATCAGCGAGAACATGCGGCCGTAGAAGACGAGCAGCCAGCAGTGGCCGAACATGCGGACCTTGCGCTTGAACTCATCGCCAAGGTCGGTCGTTGGCTTCTCCGACGCGACGGCGTCCGGTACATACGTCGCGATCCAACCGTTCTTGACCATCAGATACGGGAACGACAGGTCGTGGCCAAAGCGCGGGTCAACGTAGACGTACGCGTCGCGCCGAACCGCGTAGATCGACCCGTTACCGCCCGTGATCGAGTGCATTTTTGCTTCCCAGCCACGCAACGCGACCTCAAAGCGCCAATAGGTGCCCTCGCGGTTTGTGCCGTCGGCACGCAGCAGCGATAGGCGCCCACAGACGTAGGCGACGCGCGAGTCGGACAGTGGGCGTACGAGGCGACGCAGCGCATCGGTCTCCCAGGCGCAGTTGGCGTCGCTAAACGCGACGACTTCTGTGGCATCGTCAAGCTGGCGGACCGCCGTGTCCTGCGCGTTGACCTTGCCGCCACGTTCGGCGCGTACGAGCTCGACGCCACGGCTTGCGTAGCGCAGGACAAGCTCGTCCGTACCGTCGTCCGAGGCATCAGAGGTGACGATGATGCGCAGCTTCTCTGGGGGGTAGTCCAGCGCGAGGGCATTCTCGATTTTGGCTTCGATCACGTCGGCCTCGTTATGCGCGGCGATGATCAGCGCGACACGCGGCTCAATATCGAAGGCGTCGATGTGGCGCGGCAACAGCTTCGACCACGCAAACGCAAAGATGGGATAGCCCACATGCGTCCACACGAGCAACGCAAGCGCGACCCAGCCGATGGTCTCGAGCAGGTTCACACCCGTAGGGTAGTCGTCAGGTCGCGGGCGTGGCGCGGACAGCCGCTTGGCGGCGCGCCAGAACCCGCTCGACGCCAAAGGCTGCCGGCGCTGCGAGGATCAACAGCAGAATCACGTAGAAGGCACTGAAGATCATCGTCAGATAGAAGATGTTGCCAACGAGCGTCGCCACAAAACCGGCCGTCAGACCACGTGCGACCGCGCTGAGCACGCCGTCGTCGCCAAGCGAGGAGCGCGCGCGGCCGGCACGCAAGAGGACGCGGAGGCGGCTCCCCACCCAGAGGAAGAACATCAGCCAAACGAGGGCGCCAACGATGCCCATCTCCGTTAGCGTGGCGACGTAGAACGAGTGTGGTCCGAAGTCGGCACGCCCGGTCTGGAATTCGTAGTAGACGGCGAAGTTATTGATGCCGATCCCGAATAGTGGCGACGACTCCAATACGGGTACCACAAGCGAGTAAAACTCGACGTGCGCCTGTGAGGAGCGATCGTTCGTGGAGGTGCGCGAGGCGATGAGCTGCTCGAGTTGCGCCGTCTTTGTCGAGGCGACGAACAGGCCAGCGGCGCCAAGAATGACGAGCGCGACAATCACCTGCTTGTTGAAGAAGCGCTTGCGATACCAGCACAGCAGCATCACGACACCGACGCCAATACCGAGCAGACCACTGCGTGATTGGGTCAGCAGGGTGGCGACAAGCAGGATGCCGGCGAGACAGGCGAGCAGTGTGCGATGGCGAGCCGCAAATCCGTCACGCGCACCCACGATCAGGGCGGTCAGGAGCAGGAGTGGCACGGCGGCCATTACCCCGAGGTGGTTAGGGTCTTCGCTAAAGCCGGTCAGGCGATAGACGTTGGCCTGTGACGTGACGCCGTACTGGTCGTACGTCGAGACGACGCCATAGAGGTTTGCACCGAGCGCACGGGCCCCCGGAAAGAACGGCTTGATAAAGATCGCGTCGAGTTCGATGCCCGTCGCGCTGCGCACTGCTGTCTGGAGTAGTCCGTAGGCCGCGCTGATCACGACGCCGAGTACGAACGCACTGCCGGCATACCACCACAGTCGTTGGCCTCGGCGAGCGATGTGCGTGATCGCGCAGACGAGGAAGAGCGCGAAGATGCTCCACTTGAGAACGCCTTTGGTCCATTGATCAACTGCCTGTGTCGTCTCCAGCCCGAGAAAGCCGGCGAGGTGAACACTGAACAGCAACAGCACGAAGCCAAGTGTCACGACGGCTGCTGGTGACAGGCGTCCATCTTTGCGAACCACGCGATCGAGCAAGAACAGGCCGAGAAACACGAGTTGGAGAATGTCGACGAGCGTGACGCGCCCAACGGCCTCCCACGACATCTTCTGCCACGTCGCTGTCAGCGCGACGAGGATCAACATGATGTCGAGCAGGCTGAGTCCACGAACGAGGCGCATTGCCACATTGTGCTGGTTGCCTGCGTCGGATTCCCCGATTACGCGGCAAATTGAGGAAAATCGGACGCGAGGGCGAATCGTCTCGCAGACTGTGATGATGTTTCGCAAACTCGTTTTCTCTTTGCTCCTGGTTCTTAGCGCGGCTGTGCCGACGACAGCATTGGCTGCCAAGCCGCCGGCGGCGACGCTGCAGAACCCTTCCGTGACGTGGGTGCATGTCGGTGTGATGACACCGACAGCGGGGGAGACGTCGCCGCTCGCTGGTCGTGTGGTCGTGCGCGTACTCGTACGGCACGCACCGATTGCCGATGCTGCTGTCGGACTGCGAACGGTTGGCTCGGCAACGATCGTCCTATCGCGCTTTGAGGGTGATCGCAATCACTCGATCGGTGGTGCCACAGCGGCGCGGGCATTACCGGTGCTGACGGAGCCACTCAACGTGGTCTATCAGGTCACACTCAATCCAGCCCAGAGCGCGGCCGTTGTTGCAGCCTCGAGCGCTGGCACGTTGCACTCGCTGGTGTTGGTCGATCAGCGTGGGCAGGCGCGTGGCCGCTCGCCCGTGCGGAGCGGCACTTTTTTGCAGTCGGAGTCGAAGGTGGCCACGATTGGCACGCAGCTCGCTGCGAATGCTCCTCCGTTCCTCTCGGGCGGCGGGCGTCATGTCGTGATCGCGGCTAACACCGAGGGCTATTCGATCGTCCGCCGTGTTGAGATACCGATCTCTGGTGGTCGCCACCTTGTTCTCACCACCGGCGAGACGCCTGCCAACGGTCTGGTGCCGGCAGATGGTTCGGCCGCCGCACTCGGCGGGACCGTGACGATTCTTGGGGCAGATGGAACCACGCTCGCCGAGCTGCCTGCCCCCGCGGGCTTTACCTTGAGCGTCCGAACGACGGCACCGCAACGCGGCGTTCTCGTCTGGCCCGCCTTCGACGTGCCTGGAACCGATCCGGTGCTGGCCGGCAGGGCAGTGTTGCTACCGCCGTCCGTCAAGAACTAGATCGCCGTGTGCAAGCACTAATGTCCATAAGGGGTCAGGCCCGATCTGGACATTGGATGACGAGCTAGCTCGTCTATCAAGGCGATCTCGACGAGGGTTTTACGATCCTCGAAGAATCGTTGGCCCACGCCTTCACAGGTAGCTAGGGCACTAATGTCCATAAGGGGTCAGGCCCGATCTGGACATTGGATGACGAGCTAGCTCGTCTATCAAGTGTCCAGATCGGGCCTGACCCCTTATGGACATTAGTTGGCGAATTAGCGCAGCTTGCGCACAACCGAGATCGCGACGAGCGCGCCAGCGGCGGCAATCGCGATCGGGGCGAAGCGCTTGGCCTTGGCCGACACCTCGTCCTTGGCCGAACCGGCGGTGCTGCCGAAGTTGCCAACGGCGCTGACGAGTCCGGCCTGAGCGGCCTCGGCCTCGGCGCGAGCGGCGGCGACCTTTGCGTTCTCAGCCATTACAGCTCCTTCGTGCGGGCGTCGTGGCCGAGACCAAACTCGGCGGGCGTGCCCTTGGCAATACCGATCGCCGTGTCGGGCGTCGGAGGGCCGACCTTCTGCAGAATTGTCTTGCCAGCGAGGCCACAGAGTGCGGCGAGGATGAGAAAGCCAACGGCGGTAATGAGTGCGGCCGCCCAGAGCGGTACGAGACTGGCGATGGCCCAGATGATCGAGATCATGATTGCGAAGAGCGCCAAAAAGGCGAGTGCGCCGGCAAAAACAATCAGGCCAATACCAGGTGCAGCCCGCTGAGCCTTGGCCTTGATCTCGGCCTGGGCGAGCGCGAGCTCGGCGCGGACGAGGCGCTGGGCCTGCTCCGACACCTTGAAGGCGCCCTCTTGCAGTCGGTCAATCATGTCTCGCATAGGTCGGATGCTAGCCGCTCACCGGGCTGTTCGCAGCGATCTCGGCGGCTTCCCATTCCTTCATCAGTGCCTTCAGCTCTTCTTGTCGCTGGCTATGCGCCTTGGCGGTCTGGATGAAGAGCTGGTGGTCGGCGCGAACGCTGGCGTCTTCGAGCTCGGCTTCGAGTGCCGCAATGGTCTGCTCTTTCGCGGCGATCTCGGCCTCGATCTCGCGCACGCGCTTCTGCTCGGGTGTCGTCTTCGGCGCATTCCGCTTTTTCGGAGCCGCGGTAGCCGT
>CANKHS010000054.1 GCA_947481755.1 Actinomycetota bacterium
GCGGTGAGTCGCTGCCAGGGGTCCGACGGCACGGTGCCGTCGCGCGCCGGGATCGGGTCGCCGTGTGGATCGCGGTCGGGCTGGCCGAGGGCAGCGGCGATGCGGTCCTCGAGGCCTTCAGAGATGACGTGTTCGAGACGGTCGGCCTCGGCGTGCACCTCCTCCCACGACATGCCCAATTGCTCGACGAGATAGAGCTCGAGCAGGCGGTGATGACGTAGTACCTCGAGTGCGACCTGCTCGCCGCGTGGTGTCAAGACAACGCCACGGTACGGCTCGTGCTCGACGAGGTTGTACTGGTCGAGCTTCTTCATCATCCCCGTCACCGAGGCGGTCGAGACCTGGAGTCGGTCGCTGAGCGCCTGCGTCTGCACGGGACCGCCACCCGTGTCTTCGGCGATCTGGTGGATCGCCTTGAGGTAGTCCTCCATGGCAGGACTAATCGTCGAGGTGCGCGCGCTCATTCCGCGAAGCCTACCCCTGTTCTACGTCTGTTGACAGAGTCGCCGCACGACCTCGATGCGTGGCGCCACCGATGCCGCGTCGATCCATTCGTCCGGGCTGTGGTCGCCACCACCGATTGGGCCGAGTCCATCGACGGTCGGAACGCCAAGGCTCGACGACCAGGAGCCGTCGGAGGCGCCGGCGGCCAGCATCTCGGTGGCGCGGGCACCGACGCTCTCCAGCAGTGCGAGCGTCCGCTCGGCCAGCAGAGCATCGCGGGTTAGGGGCGGAAAGCCCGGCTCGTCCGAACGTCGCACGACAACACCATCGTGCTCGCCAAACTGGCCGACGACCTCGGTCGCCCAGCGCAGGTCCTCGACGCTGGCTGCGCGCAGGTCGACGGAGGCGGTGGCGTGGGCCGGAACGGTGTTCTTGCCGATGCCGCCGTGCAGTTCGGTGATCGTCGCCTGCAGCCCAGGGCGCGCGGCGTGCAGCGTCTCCTCGATGCGGAGTGCCTCGCGCGTGAGTGCCATGAGGGCAGAGCGACCACTATCGCGCTCGGTGCCAGCATGGGCAGCGCGACCCTCGGCCTCGAGCGTCAGCCAGGTGCAGGCCATCCGTGACGTCACGATCGAGCCATCGGCGCGACCGCACTCCAGACAGATTGCCGCGTCGGCACCGCGCCACTCGTCGAGGCACGAGGGCTCGTCGGAGCGAGCCTCTTCGTCGGGGACGATCCAAAATTCCACGCGCCCGTGGGTCGAAGTCGGATCGGCAGCAAGCTCCGCCATCGCCGCGAGGCCGACCAGCAGGCCACCCTTCATGTCCGCCACGCCGGGGCCAAGGACGCGGTCGCCCTCGACGTGGACCGGACGCGCAGTCGCGGTCCCGGTGGGGTAGACGGTGTCGTGATGACCAATCAAAAGCGTGCGGGCTGTGCCCGTCCCCTGCGCGACGAGCAGGACGATCGGACCAGTCGGCGTGTCGCGGACATCCACCTCGAGGCCGTCGGCCCGACCCCAGTCGGCGAGCAGTGTGGCGGTGTGGACGAGCGCAGCCGCATCGCCGGTCGGCGAGTCTAGACCGCAGAGTGCGGTCAGGCGCGCGAGCCACTCAGGCGACACGTCAGACCTCGACGACGCGGACGGGATCCGCATCGGGGACGGTCACGATATCGCCGTCGCGCAACGTGCGACCGCGGCGCTCGTCGACAACATCGTTGACCTTCACAACACCCTCGGACAGCAACGCCTTGGCATCGCCACCGGTATCAACGAGACCGGCAAACTTGAGCAGCTGGCCGAGATCGATCCCGCCACTGCGAACCTCGACATCGCGCACGGTACTAGTGCGACGCGCAGCTAGAACAGCCGCCCGCAGAGGCGGTGACGGGGTCACCCTCCTCTTCGCCTTCCTTCAACTGGAAGGAGGTACCGCAGCCACAACCAGCGACGGTGTTCGGATTCGTAATCGAGAAGCCGGTGCCGTTGAGGCCGTCGACGAAGTCGATATCGGCGCCGTTGAGGTAGGGCATGCTGAACGGGTCGACGAGCACCTTGACGCCGTGCGCCTCGATCACCTCATCGCCATCCTGTGGGCCTGTGTCGAAGCCGAGGGCGTACTGGAAGCCGGAGCAACCGCCGCCCTGCACGGCAACGCGCAGCGCCTGCAGTTCGGGATCGTTCTCTGCCTCCAGAAACTCATGCACCTTCTGGGCGGCCTTCTCGGTAATTGTGATCATCGTCTGCGTGCTCATTCGTACCTCGAAGCGTAGCGGCTGCCGGCGGCGGCGTTATGGCCTCTGTACGTGTGCAAACGACTGACTCCTGCTCGGCATTCCCTGATGCGTTTGTGACAGGTGGGGCTAATCGGCGGAACAGCCGGGATCCGTTGTGGGGAGCAGGCTTGCAGCATTCGGCACGCAGTTGAGGTGGGTGGTGTTTGTAGCGTCGAGCGGGTGCCTGCTACGGTTGCCAAACCGGCGGCATGGGGCGTCGGTAGAACCGAAAAGCTTGGAGCGCGCGTGCTCGGAGATTGGGCCTCCTATCTGATTTACCTGCTCTTCTCGGCTGCTATTGCCGGAAGCCTCTTGTCGGGTTCGTTTGTGTGGTCGCGCTTCTTCCATCGCAGCCTGCGCCCCGGCAAGCAGAAGTCGCGTTCGTTTGAGTCCGGCGTTTCGGCCGGCGGCTTCCAGCCCTCGAACTTCTCGGTCAACTACTACCTGACCGCCATGCTCTTCATCGTCTTCGACATCGAGATCGTGTTTCTCTATCCGATCGCTGTCAACCTCAAGGCGCTTGGCCCCTTCGGGCTCGCCGAGCTCGCAGTCTTCGTCGCGATCCTCGCAGTTGGCTACGTCTACATCTGGCGCAAGGGAGCACTCGAATGGCACTAAGGCCCGACGCACCCCACGATCGTCCCCATACCGTTGCGCCGACCTTGACGCCGCCCAGCGGTGCCGTCGTGATCCCGCCGGCGCAGGTGCGCCGCTCGCTGCGCTCGACGGATCTTGACCAGGTGGTCATGACAACGTCGCTCGAGAAGATCTTCAAGATGGCGACGGCCAACTCGATGTGGCCGTTCGGCTTCGGGCTCGCCTGCTGCGCGATGGAGATGATCGCGATGATCTCGTCGGCGCGCTACGACGTCGCCCGCTTTGGCTCCGAGGTCGTGCGCGCAACGCCGCGCCAGAGCGACCTGATGATCGTGTCGGGCCGTGTTGCGCACAAGATGGCAGAGCCGATCCGCCAGCTCTACGAACAGATGCTCGAGCCGAAGTACGTGATGGCGATGGGCGCGTGCTCCTCGACCGGCGGCATGTTCTCGAACTACTCGGTGCTGCAGGGTGTCGACAAGATCATCCCCGTCGACGTCTACGTGCCGGGTTGCCCGCCACGCCCCGAGGCCGTCGTTGAGGGTCTGATGGTTCTGCAGGAGCGCATCAAGTCGGGTATCCCATCGGCCTCGATCAATCAGGAGACGCAGTCCTGAGCAGCGATCTTTTGCAGGTCAACTCGCCCACCTGGGGCGAGCCGGACAATGGCGCGGGCGATCGCCTCGAGGCCGAGTTTGGCGCGGGCGTGATTATCCGCCGCGTCGAGCATCGCGGCGAGCTGACGCTCGACATTCCCGTCGACCGCCTGCTCGACGTCTGCCGCTTCTTGCGCGACCACGAGGGCTACGACCTTTTGTCCGACGTCACCGCTGTCGACTACCTCGGCTATCAGGGCGAGGTCGCCGGCTACTGGGGCGGTGGCTCCGACGGGCGCGACATCAACCACTACTCGCACTCCGGCAAGGGCGCTGTGCCCGAGGCCGCCGGCCCGAAGCGCTTTGCGGTTTCGACAACGCTGTGCAAGGTGATGACCGTCACGGACGGCAACCATCGTCGCCTTCGCGTCCGGGTCTGGCTCGACGAGGACGAGAGCATCTCGACGCTGATCAGCGTCTACCCGTCCGCCGACTTTCATGAGCGCGAGGCGTTCGACCTGATGGGCATCACCTTCGAGGGCCACCCGAATCTGCGGCGCATCTTGATGCCCGACGATTGGGGCGGTCACCCGCAGCGCAAGGACTATCCCATCGGCGGCGAGCCCGTCCAGTTCTCGGACGAGGTCTAACGGATGGCAACGACCGAACCACGCATCTGGCCGAAGCAGAAGGTCCTGCAGCCGACGCCGTCCGAGCTCTACCCGTCGAGTGACAACCCGGACCTGCTCGAGATCAACCTCGGGCCAAACCACCCGTCGACCCACGGCGTGCTGCGTGTTGTCACGACCCTCGACGGCGAGATCGTCGTCGGCCTCAAGTGCGAGGTCGGCTACGTCCATACCGGTATCGAGAAGAACATCGAGCAGAAGACGTACTGGAAGGCAATTCCGTACGTGCCCCGCATGGACTACCTGTCTTTCTTTAGTGGCGAGACGGCGTTCTGCATGGCGACCGAGAAGGCCCTCGAGTTGGAGGTACCGCGCCGCGCCGAGTGGATCCGTGTGTTGTTCCAAGAGCTGGCCCGGCTGCACTCGCACCTCGTCTTCCTTGGCACCGGCTCTGTCGATCTTGGCGGCATCGCCCTGCTCTTCTATTGCTTCCGTGCCCGCGACGAGGTCCTCGATCTGTTCGAGATGGTCTGCGGCGCGCGCATGCATCCGCGCTACTGCCAGGTCGGTGGCGTCGCCGAGGATCTGCCGAAGGGCTTCGAGGCGATCTGTCGGAAGTTCATTCCGTTTATGCGCAACCAGCTCGACCAGTACGACGAGCTGATCGCCGCGAACCCGATTTGGCTGGGCCGTACCAAGGGTGTCGGTGTGCTCTCGCCCGAGTTCGCGATGCAGATGGGTCTGACCGGCCCGAACCTGCGCGCCTCGGGTGTCCCGTACGACCTGCGCTCTGCAAACGGTGGCTACGGCGCCTACCGCGAGCTCGACTACACGCCGGTCGTTGAGCAGGGCGGCGACGTCCACGCACGCTTCCGCATTCGCATCGAAGAGATGCGCGCATCGGTCGACCTGATCGAGAAGGTCCTCGATGGCATGCCAGGTGGCCCGATCATTGCCGACGACCGTAAGGTTGTTTTGCCGCCACGCCACGAGCTGCACACATCGATGGAGTCGTTGATCCATCACTTCAAGCTCGTCACCGAGGGCTTTACCGTCCCGGCCGGCGAGGTCTACGCACCGATCGAGTCGGCGCGTGGCGAGTTCGGCTTCCACCTGATTGCCGATGGTGGTCCAAAGCCGTGGCGTGTCCGCCTGCGTAGCCCTTCGCTCGTGCTGCTGCAGTCGCTGGCTGCACTCTGCGAAGGCGTCTACCTCGCCGACCTGATCGCCATCCTCGCGTCGATCGACCCCGTGCTCGGAGATGTGGACCGCTAATGGCCGATCTCTACACGCAGATCCAGGACGAGATCGCCAAGTACCCGGACCGCCGCAGCGCGATCCTGCCGGCGCTCCGCCACGCGCAGGAGCACTACGGCTGGCTGTCGCCCGAGGCTCTCGAGGCTGTTGCCGACGGGCTCGAGCTGTCGCCGGCACATTGTCTGGCCGTCGCCTCGTTCTACGACATGTTCTTTCTCCAGCCCGTTGGCGACCACGTCGTTGAGGTCTGCACGAATCTCTCCTGTGCCCTCGTCGGTTCCGACAAAGTGCTGCGCGCGTTCGAGCAAGAGCTCGGCGTTGTCGCGCCTGGTACGAGCGCCGACGGCAAGGTCACCCTGCGCCGCGTTGAGTGTCTTGGCGGCTGCGGTTGGGGCCCCGTCGTCTCGGTCGACGAGGACTACCAAGAACACTTCAAGACCGAGGACATCGCGCCGCTGATCAGCGAGTTGCGAGCCACCCCACGACCCAGTGAGAGCCATGCCTGAGGGACCAACCTTCGCGCAGCCGGACGCGTCCGCGCTGCTTCTGCCATTTGCCGGTAGCCGTCGCGAGATCGCGGAGTACGAGGCCAATGGTGGCTACGCGTCGCTACGCAAGGCCGTCGGCATGACGAGCGAGCAGCTGGTCGACGAGATGATCGCCTCGAACCTGCGCGGCCGTGGCGGCGCAGGCTTCCCCGCCGGCAAGAAGGCCTCGTTCCTCGCCGGTGGCGCCGAGCGCTACCTCGTGATCAATGGCGACGAGTCCGAGCCCGGCACGTTTAAGGACCGCGAGATCATCCTGCGCAACCCGCACATGCTGATCGAGGGCGTGCTGATCTACCTCTGGATGATTCGCGGCACCGCTGCGTACATCTACATCCGCGGCGAGTACGCCAAGGAGGCCTCGATCCTCGAGGGCGCAATCGCCCAGGCTCGCGAAAAGGGCTACCTCGGCTCGCCGCTACTCGGCACCGACTACGTGCCCCAGGTCTACGTCCACCGTGGCGCTGGCGCCTACATCTGCGGCGAGGAGACGGCGCTCCTGTCGTCGCTCAATGGCGAGCGTGGCCAGCCGACGGCCAAGCCGCCGTTCCCCGCTGTCTCGGGTGCCTTTAAGAAGCCGACGCTCCTCAACAATGTCGAGACCGTTGCGACGGTGCCGTTGATTGTCGAGATGGGTGGCGCTTCCTACGCGGGTGTTGGCACTGAGCAGTCGACGGGCACGAAGATGTTCTCGCTGTCGGGCCATGTGCGCAACCCCGGCAATTACGAGATGCCACTTTCGGCCACCTACCGCGACCTGATCGAGGGCAAGGGTGGCGGCATGCCCGAGGGACGAACGCTGAAAGGCTTCGTGCCGGGCGGATCGTCGATGCCGATCCTGATGCCGAACCAGCTCGACACGGGTCTCGCCTTCGAGGCCGTCGTAGCGGCTGGTTCGATGGCTGGCTCGGGCGGCGTGATCGTTGTGGACGATCGAACCTGCATGGTGCGCTTTGCCCTCCGCACGGCCGAGTTTTACATGCACGAGTCGTGCGGCAAGTGCACGCCGTGCCGCGAAGGCACTCGTTGGATTACCGAGCTGCTCCGTAAGCTCGAGGCGGGTCTTGGTCGCGAGGAAGAGATCGACCTGCTGCTCGACATCTGTAATCGCGTCGAAGGCAATTGCCTCTGCGTGCTCGGCGATGCGTGCGCAATGCCGGTCCGCAGCCACATCAACAATTTCCGCAGCGAGTTCGACGAGCATGTGCGACTCGGCCGTTGCCCCTGCCCAGATGACGCACCGATGACGGAGCTCTACCCGCCGCTCATGCGCGCGCCGCTACCGCTGGTGACTATCTAATGAGCACGACCGAGAACACCGTCGATACCGTCACCCTGCACGTCGACGGCCGCGAGATCACGGTGCCCAAGGGCACGTCGCTGGTCGTCGCCGCCGCCGAGCACGCAGGCGTCGAGATCCCCGTCTTCTGTTACGAGCCGCGGCTCGGACCGCCGATTGGCGCCTGCCGTATGTGCCTCGTCGAGATCGAGGGCGCACCGAAGTTGCAGGCCGCCTGCACGATGACGTGCAACGACGGCATGGTCGTCAAGACCGCCGAGACCTCGGCCCAGGCAAAAGAGGCTCAGGACGGCGTCCTCGAGTTCATCCTGCTCAATCACCCGCTCGACTGCCCCGTCTGCGACAAGGGTGGCGAGTGTCCGCTGCAGGACCTGACGTTCCGCTATGGCCCCGGCAATTCGCGCATGACGCTGCCGAAGCGCACGTACGAAAAGCCGCTGCCGATCTCGCCGTCGATCGTGCTCGACCGCGAGCGCTGCATCCTCTGTTATCGCTGCACCCGCTTCTCGGGCGATGTCGCCGAGGACGGCGAACTCGTCGCGCGCGAGCGTGGGGCACAGAGCGTGATCGCCACGTTCAACGAGCAGCCGTATACCAACGCCTTCTCCGGCAACGTCACCGAGCTCTGCCCGGTCGGCGCGCTGTTGCCGACGGCCTACCGCTTTAAGGCC
>CANKHS010000055.1 GCA_947481755.1 Actinomycetota bacterium
AACGGGTTCGTCGACGACGAGGAACGCGCGGCGATCGCCAACCAGGTCGGCAATGCGATCGAGTGCGCCGGCCCGAACGATCCCCGAATCGCGGCACGCAATCGCTGCCACTGCAGGCGGAGCGGCTGCGTCGATGATGACATCTGCCGCCGTGTCGTAGAGCCCCTCGCGCTGGTACTGGAGATCGGAGAAGCGATGGTGATTGACGGCGAGCGGTCGACTCTCAGCGCCACCGTCTGCCTCGACGCGCGCCCACAACACCTCGGAGGGCGCGTCGAGCCACAGTACCCGCGCATGCTCAGCAAGCAGTCGCCGCGTACCTGGTCGGGTCAGCGCACCACCACCGGGCGCGATCACACCAGCGGTATTCGCGGTGATCAACTCACTCAGAATCGATTCCTCGAGCTCGCGAAAGGCCTCCTCGCCATCGGCAAAGAGATCCGGAATCGAGCGCGACGTGCGCCGTTCGATTTCGCGATCGACGTCGATAAAGTCAACGCCCTTGAGCGCGGCAAGTTCGGTACCGACCGTCGTCTTGCCCGCGCCCATGAAGCCGACGAGGACGTCGGGGCGCGCGCTCACGGGGCCGCCGGCGACCAGGGGATGCGCGACAGGTAGTGCTGGTGGGCGGCCACAAGGTCGCCGATCGCGTCGCCACCAAACTTCTCCTTGGCGGCACGCGCCAACTCGAACGCGATCACTGCCTCGGCGACTACGGCCGCCGCCCAGATCGCCGTCGTATCCGATCGCTCGACCAAGGCCTCGGCCGGCTCGTGCGTGTCAAGCGTCGCAGTCTTGAGTGGCTTCATCAGCGTCGGGAGCGGCTTCATTGCGATGCGCACGATGACGGGCTCGCCGTTCGTCATGCCGCCCTCGAGCCCACCGGCCCGATTGGTGTCGCGGCGATAGCCGTTGTCGTAGTGGAGTTCGTCGTGGACCTTGCTGCCGGGCAAGGTCGCGTTCTCCCAGCCCTCGCCGATCTCGACGGCCTTCATGGCCTGGATCGAAAGGGCCGCGCCAGCGATGCGAGCATCGAGCCGAAGTTCCTCGGAGGCGTACGAACCGAGCCCGGGCGGGCAACCGAAGGCGCGCACCTCGATGATGCCACCGAGCGTGTCCTGATCCTTCTTGGCCTGCTCGATCTCGGCCACCATCTTGGCGTCGGTGTCGGCGTCAATGCAGCCAACCTGACGGCCGCTGAGGACGTCGAAATCCTTGGCGGTCAGTGCCGCGTTCGGCGCCGTGGCAACCGAGCCCACGCGCACCACGTGCCCGTGGACGCTAATCCCGATCGCGTCGAGCAGGTCCTTGCACATCGCGCCGACGGCGACGCGCGCCGACGTCTCGCGGGCCGAGGCTCGCTCGAGCACGTCGCGGACATCAGGGAGCTCGTACTTCATCACGCCCGATAGGTCGGCGTGGCCGGGGCGCGGCACGACGACGGTGCGCGTGCGGCGCGCCGCAACCTCGGCGAGCTCCTCGTCCGTCACCGCCCAGGCGCTTTGAGCAGCACCCCAGTTGGCGTGATCGCGGTTCTCGACGATCAGGCTGACGGGGCCGCCGATTGTACGACCGTGGCGCATGCCACCGAGGATTGTGGCCTCGTCCGTTTCGATCGACTGACGCGGCGAACGGCCATACCCGGCCTGACGGCGAGCCAGATCGCGCTGCAGGCGTTCGCGATCGACATGGATGCCTGCGGGCAGGCCACTCAGAATCGCGACGATGCCGGGGCCATGCGACTGACCAGAGGTGACGAAGGAGAGCGTCATTGGTTTGGATAGGGTATCGCGGTGTGCCCGGGTGACACGCCGCACGCGCTCCGAAACACGGCGCTTGACAGCACGACTTAGGTACACCTAAGATGCGGGCGTCCGCCTCTTAGGTCACCCTACTGATGTCTGACGATCATCAGAAAGAACCACATGCCAAACAAGACGCCACCGATGTCCTGCCCCACAGGACGAACAATGACTTCTCGTCCACGGCGCCGCATGCGGACCCTGACGCTCTGGGGTCTTGGTTTACTGTCGTTGGCGGTTGCCGTCTACCTGATCGCCACCGCTGAGACTGGTCCAGTAGATCCGAGCGCCGCTGCGCGTGGCTCGATGAGCGACGGCACCGTTATCTTCAACGCGTCGATGATCGTCTTCCGCGAGGGGCTCGAAGCGGTTCTCATCCTCGCCGCAATCACCGCGAGCATGATGGGCGCCAATCGCCACTTGCGCCGCCCCGTCTTTCTTGGCTCGCTCGCAGCTCTTGGTGCGACGGTCCTGACCTGGTTCGTGATGGGCGCGGTCCTCGACCAGTTCGCCGGCCTAGGCTTACGGCTCGAGGCGATCACCGGCTTCATTGCTGTCGCCGTCCTGCTTGTCGTCATGAACTGGTTCATGCACAACGTCTACTGGACCGGCTGGATCTCGCAGCAGAACTCACGCAAGAAGCAACTGCTCGCGGGCGCGAGCGGCGGCATTCTGATCGGCATGCTTTTGCTCGGCTTCACGAGTGTCTTCCGTGAGGGCTTCGAGACCGTCCTATTCCTCCAAAATCTGCGCCTCGTGACGAGCGCCACAGTCGTCCTTGAAGGCGTGGCGATCGGCTTTGCGTTGACGCTACTCGTCGGAGCGTGCCTTTTCGTCTTCCAGCAGAAGCTGCCCTACAAGCGCATGCTTGTCATTACCGGCATCCTGCTCGGCTTCGTGTTGATCGTAATGGTCGGTGGCACTGCGGCGACCTTCCAGGAACTCGGCTGGCTGCCGTTGCACCCCATCCTGGTGGACGTTATTCCGGTCTGGATGGGAACCTGGTTTGAGGTTTACCCGACCGTTGAGACCCTCGGTGCTCAGTTCCTTGCTGCCGCCTTCGTGATCGGCTCGTACTACGCAGCCGAGTACGTGAAGGTACGTCGCCCGCGTAATCGAGGCGAGGATAGTGCGACTGCTGCGGTTACCGCGCCGATTGCTGACCACGCGGCCGCGCCCGTTACTGAGCACGCAACCTCGCCCGTGTCTGTCTGATTCGAAGACGCTGCGCCTCGGTCATGCTTAGACCATGAGCGCGTGGCAAAACGACGGCGGTACCGAATTTACGCCGCGCCTGATCGCCGTGGTCGCAATCGTCGCGATCCTCGCGATCGCCATGGGCTTTGCCTCCGGCATGTACTTTGGACGCTCCTCTGCCCCGGATATCCAGACCTTGACCGACCAGGCGCGTTCGACCGCCAAGGCAATCACCGTCGATCTTGCCCCCGCCAAGCCGCTCTACGACAAGGCCGTGCCGGCAGGAACAATCGAGAATGCGACGGACTATGCCGACGCACAGGCGCGCATCATCCACGCGCGCGCCAACCTCACGGGGAGCCACACCTCGCTGACGGCACTGGCCCCTGGCACCTACGCCCGCACTGTTGCCGCCTTCGATGCGTTGGTCGCCGCAGCGGGCAAGCCCGTGACCGCTGCCGTCTTCGATCGCCTGTTCCAGGCGACGCTGGACGAGCTCGCTGTCCTCAGCGGCTCCTGAGAGCCAGACCTAGAAGAGTCGGTTCTGGTCGTCGTCTGCTGGCGAGGCAGCGCCAGCATTCCGTCCTGCCCAGATCTTCCCAGCAAAGGCGCGAAGCGCCGCGCTATCCTCCCCAGCCGTCGTGGCTGTCGCACGCAGTTGTGCGATCACGCCGCGCAGAATTCGATCGACGGCCTCATCGCCCGCCACCGCTCGTGCTCGCGTGACCGAGGCCCGTTTGCCCGCCACGCGCCATGCGGCGTGCTGCGAGGCGACATCGACCTCAAACTCAACATTCCCACCTGGGGCGACCTGGCGAATCGGAGCCATGCCGGGGATCGTACGGCTCCCCAAACCTCTGAGCGCCACGCCCGCTGGGGGCGCGACGCTCGAGGTGGGAGGATCCGTCTTGCGACGGTTGAGACCAAACGGCCTATGCGGCTCGTCGGGCAACGATATTGAGGGAGGGACCGTTGCTTGATCTCTAGAGTACGCGCAAATTGTGGCGATCTTCTCAACAGAAGATCACGGTTTTGTCACAGTCTCATGGTGCGGCTAGAGCACGAATTGGCCGGCGACTCTGCCCGTTACCGCAACGAGTGCTCCAACAGCGAGAAACGGCACCAGCGGCACAGTCGCACCGCGTCCACGCACCACCAGCATGGGTATCGCGATCAGGACCGCCAAACCAAAGGCAATCACGATCGCGACGGGGATCGCTGCTCCGATCACGAGACCAAACATCGCGACCAACTTGACGTCGCCGAAGCCAAAGCCACCGCGCGAGACCATCGCAACACCGAGTGCCACACCGCCGGCGACCATGCCCACGAGGAGGTGCTGGATGAGCACCTCGGGACGGAACCCGACTAGTACGACGAGCGCACCGACGGCACCGGCCACCACCAGCGTGTCAGGCACCACACGCCAGGCGATATCAATCGCGACGGCCGGCAAGAGCACGGCCAAGAGCACCAGTCCCAGTGAGAGCTCTACCTCACTCGGCGAAACCAGCCCGAGCACCGCGCCGACCACGGCGCCAACTCCGACTAGCAGCCCGGGCCTCGCCGCCTGACTCGTCCATGCCGGCTGCTCGAGGCGCTCATCGATCCCTTGCGGTAGCCACACCACCAGACGAACAGCCACGACGCCCAACAACCCACCAACCAGTGTCGCGATGGCGACCACGCGCTTACTCGCCGCGGGCTGCAGCCAACATGACCTCAAGCGGTGCCGATTCGCCCGTCCAAATCTCCAACGCCTTGGCACCTTGACGCGCCAACACCTCGAGACCATCGACGACAGCACAACCGGTCTCGGCAGCAGCCGTGATCAGTGGCGTTGGCGTGGCGTCCGCCCGGTAGGCCAGATCGACAACGACGCGCACGTCGAGCAGACGCGAAGCCGGCAGCGGCATGCCGTCGGGATCGACCAGCGCACCCACCGGCGTGCAGTTGACGACGACGCCACCAACGGGATCGGGAAGCTCGGCCACGGCGACGACGTTGCCGCTGCCGGCTAGGTCCTGTGCCAGCGCCTCTGCCGCCTCGAAGCGGCGGGCATGGATCTGAACTGCGCATCCATCCTGCGCGAGTGCCGCAGCAGCCGCACGGGCAGAGCCGCCGGCGCCGAGCACGAGCACGCTGCCCGTATAGGTCTCTTCGATCTCGGAGGCAATCGCGACCGAAATCGCCGGGCCGTCAGTCGAGTCGCCGATCAGACGACCATCCTCGGCAAAGATCACGGTATTGACCGAGCCACTCGCCTTGGCCGTCGGCCGCAGCTCGTCGACGAGCTGAGCGACAGCCTCCTTGTGCGGCACTGTCACATTCACACCAACGAAGCCGGCAGCCTGCAACCCCCGCAGAACACTCTCGAGGTTGGCGGCCTTGACGGGCAGCGGCACGTACGCCCAATTGAGCCCAAGCGCCTGCAGTGCTGCGTTCTGCATTCGGGGCGAGCGCGAATGCGCGACCGGATCACCAATCACGCCGAGCAGTCGAGTGGTGCCACTAATCACGAGTAAGGATGCTCCTTCTGGTACCGCAGAAAATCTTGGTAGTTATTTGTGAAATAGTGGCGCCCTTTGGCGTCACCCTTAATTGCGTACATGTAGAGATAGTCGACCTTAGCCGGATGCGCCGCCGCCTCGATCGAAGCGAGACCCGGATTACAGATCGGCGTCGGCGGCAAGCCACGATGGACCCAGAGGTTGTAGGGCGAATCGATCTCGAGGTCTTTGGCCGTCAAAATGCCCCAGGCTCCCGTCGCATACTGGATGCCCGATTCCATTCCGGTTGGCATGCCTGCTTTGAGACGGTTGTAAATAATCGCGCTGACTTTGCTGCGGTCCTCTGGCGCCCGTGCCTCGCGTTCGACCAGTGAGGCAATCTTGAGGACGTCGTACGGCGTGAGGTGACGAGACTCGGCGTAGGCGAAGTCGACGGAGGCGACGTTGGCATCGAATGCTGCGATTTGATCTTCGACCAGTTGATTAGCGTCGGCCGGGATCCCCACGTCGTAGGTGGCAGGAAAGAGGAACCCCTCCAAGGTCGACGCCGTTTCGCCGGCATGCAAAAAGCCAACCGGCGGACTGTGATTCTCGAGTGCCTGCCGATACTGCTTCGGCGTGATCCCAACCTTTGCCGCCGCAGCCTCGATATCCCAAATTGCGTAGCCCTCGGGAATCACCAGCTTGCTTGCCGCCGTGTTCGCAGGCCCGGCATTGAGTTGATCGACGATCCGTCGGTAGAGCTCGTTCGTGCGGAGGCTGTAACTACCGGGACGAAAACCACCGCCAAGACCATCGGCAACGACCTGATCGACGAACGCGCCCGCGTCGGTGATCACACCGGCGGATGCCAAAATGTCGGCGATTTGCGTGGCGCTCGACCCGGCTGGGATCGTCACCATGACGGTCGCTCCAGGCGTCGGTGCTGGATCACTGACAAGGCGCGTAATACCCCACCACGCCAGTGCGATGACAACAATCACGGCAAGCGCGAGCGCCACGAATGCGAGCAGGCGACGGCGGTTTACTGGTTTTGGTGGGTATCCAGCCATCCCTGTAGGAGCACGGCAGCGGCGCGATCGTCAAGGCTGCTGGCTCCTCCTTTCGTCTCGGCAATTCGACTCGTGAAACGCTCGTCCTCAAACTCGACGGGCACAGCGCAGACCGCTCGCAGTCGACCGACAAAGGCCAGCGTGGCGTTGGCCTGCTCGCCGCGCGTGCCGTCGGCCTGCACGGGCAGACCAACGAGCAGCAACTCCGGCTGTTCCTCGGCGATCACTGCCAACAGTTGATCGAGGCCTGCCGGCGTCCCAATCCGTTCGACAAATGTGAGTGGCCGAGCCAGCGCACCGGAGGGATCACTGATCGCGAGTCCTGTGCGGGCGGAGCCGTAGTCGAGGGCCAAGACCTTCATGGGCTTACCGTAGCCGTCCGCACCGCACGCGGCACGCGCAAACGCGCCCCCACTGCGCGCGAACTAGGCCGGGAGTTGCTCGGCGAGTACAGCGCGAGCTGCGTCGAGTGCGGCATCGATGCCACTCGCGTCCTTGCCCCCGGCGCGCGCGAGGTTCGGCTTGCCACCACCGCCACCACCGACGTGTGGAGCCGCGACCTTCAAGACGGCACCCGCATCGGCACCCGCGGCCACGGCCTCAGGAGTAGCCGCACAGACCAACTGCAGCTTGCCCCCACTCTCGCCGATCAGCATCACGATGCTCGAGCCGAGTTTGCCACGCAAGAGATCTGCCAACTCCAGCAAGGCATCCGCGCCAATCTCCCCCACGCTCGCGACAACAACGTGGACGTCACCATGTGCGACCGCACCCGCAGCGAGCGCATCAACCTGCGCATCGGCTGCCGTGCTTCCGCCGCCAGCCTTCAGCTGCTTCTCGAGGTCGCGCACCTTTGCCTGTAGGTCGCGGACGGCCGTGGGCAGCTGCTCGGGCGAGACCTTGAGGGCGCGGGCCGCCTCGTCGGCTGCCCGTTCGCTGGCGCGCAACTGCTCGATTGCGACGCCGCTCGTAATCGCCTCGATGCGCCGGACGCCTTGACCAACGCTCGACTCGGACGTCACGCGCATGGGGCCAATCTCAGCCGTCGTCGAGACGTGTGTGCCGCCGCACAACTCGCGCGAGAAGCCCTCGATCTCGACGACCCGAACAACGTCACCGTACTTCTCGCCAAACAGCATCATCGCGCCGAGCTCGCGCGCCTTGTCCTGGCTCGTCTCGAAGGTAAAGACACGATGGCCTTCGACGACAACGCGATTGACGATGTCCTCGACCCGCGCC
>CANKHS010000056.1 GCA_947481755.1 Actinomycetota bacterium
CTCGCCTCGAGTCCCGCGGCACCCACGACGGCATTGAGAACGACGTCGGCACCACTCTCCGTGACGAGTGCGGCAAGTGCACCTGGTCCACTCAGTACCGGCCGACCAAGCTCGGCCGCCGCGTTCGCCGCGGCGTCAGGATCGGCGAGCGCCACGTGTTCGGCACCCGTCACCCGCGCCGCCGCCACGAGACCCGCGACGTCAGAGCCGGCAGCCAACGCGACGACCTGCAGGTCCTCATGGGCTGCTGCAACCTCGAGCGCCTGCATGCCAATCGAACCGGTTGCTCCAAGGATGGCGAGACGTTTCATCTCGTCACATGGTGCCAGTCGTTTAGGCAGACGGGTCACACAAACGCGTGAGCGGTGTCACTCCGGGGCCAAGCGCATCGCCGCTAGAGGTACGTGATCGCCCACAGCGCACACAGCGCCACGGGAGCGGTGATCAGCATGGCGTCGATGCGGTCGAGCACGCCGCCGTGGCCCGCAAGCAGGGTTCCCGAGTCCTTGACGCCGAGATCGCGCTTGACGAACGACTCCAACAGGTCTCCAAATGGTCCGACGAGCGCGACCACGAAACCGAGGATCAAGGCATCGACCGTGCCAACGATGTCTTGGCCGTAGAGCACCCACCAGACAATCGCCGTGCCGACGATGACACCCGCAATAAAGCCCTCAACGGACTTTCCGGGCGAGATCGCGGGAGCCAGCTTGCGACGGCCGGTCATCCGGCCAATCGCATAGGCACCGATGTCCGAGCCCCACGTGCCGAGCAGGACCGCCAGCACGAGCGTGAAGGACGTATCGCGCAAGACGACGACCGCGCCGAGGCCGATACCGATCCAGACGACACCGAAGACAGTGACGGCCATGCTGGTCAGCGAGGAGTAGTCCTCGTGCGGTGAGGCGGCCGCGAGGATGAAGGTCAACAACAGGATCGGTGCAAGCACGAGCAGCATGCCCACCACGCCATGAAGCTCGGCCGCCAGAATGACGGCAACTGCTCCGACGTAGCCCGCCATCATGACCGGGCGTTGCTCGCGCGCCATCGTCCACAACTCGTGCAGCGCCAACACGGCGACGACGACACCAAAACCGACCAACCACCAACTGCCGAGCCAGAGCACAAGCAGCGCCAGGGGCAGCAGGATCGCGGCAACCAGCACGCGACTCGTCAAGTTACCCACCCTGGACCTCTACCGACCGCACGAGCGTCATCGACCGCCGAACCGGCGGCCGCGCGTCGCGTACTCGCTGACGGCCTGCTGCAGCGCCTCGGGACCAAAGTCGGGCCAGAGCGTGTCCGGGAAGGCGTACTCCGCATAGGCGGCGTGCCAGAGCAGAAAGTTCGAGACGCGCTGTTCGCCCGACGTGCGAATGACGAGATCGGGGTCGGGTAGCTCCGAGGCAGCCAGACGCACGCGAATCGCGTTCTCGTCGATCTCATCGGGACGGAGTCCGTCCTCGACGATGCGGCGACAGGCGTCGACAATCTCGGCGCGCCCGCCGTAGTCGAAGGCGACGAAGAGGTCGAGCCGTTCGTTGTCCTTCGTGCGGATTTCCATGTCGTCCATCAACGTGCGAATCCGCTGCGAGACGCGGTCACGGCGACCGATAAAGCGAATCCGCACACCCTGCCGATGAAGGTCCATAAACTCGCGCTCAATCGTGCGCGCGAACAGATCCATCAGACCGCTGACCTCGTCGTCGGGCCGCGTCCAATTCTCGGTCGAGAAGGCGTAGACCACGAGCGAACGAATGCCGAGGTCGGGGGCTGCCTCGACAGTGCGCCGCAACGCACGCACGCCGGCATGGTGCCCACTCAGGGTTGGCAGGCCGCGCAGCTTGGCCCAGCGTGCGTTGCCATCCATGATGATCGCCACCGAGGTCGCCGTGGACGGCACAAGACGACCCGTCTCGGGGCGGCGGATACTGCGGATGCGATCGAGAATGGCCACGGCGCTAAAGACGCAGGTACGAACCTGCAGGCGAATCGTACCGGCTACGCGTGACGCGCGGCGGACTCAGACTTCCATCACGTCAGCTTCGCGCTGCTTCAACGCAGCATCGATCTGACCAACGTGCTCATCCGTGAGCTTCTGAACGCGCTCTTCGGCGCGGTGAATATCGTCTTTGCCAACCTCTGCCTCGAGGGCATGCAGATCGGCCATCACATCGCGACGGATATTACGGACGGCAATTTTGCCCTCCTCTGCGAGTCCACGGACGACCTTGACGAGCTCCTTGCGGCGCTCCTCCGTCAGCTGCGGAATCGAAAGGCGGATGACTTTGCCATCGTTGCTTGGGTTGATACCCAAGTCGCTCTCGAGGATCGCCTTCTCAATGTCCTTGAGGGCGTTGACGTCGTAGGGCGCAATCAAGAGCGAGCGTGGATCGGGCGATTGCACGCCGGCCAGCTGGTTGAGCGGCGTTGGCGTGCCGTAGTACTCGACGACGATGCGCTCGAGCAGCTGCGGTGCCGCACGACCGGTGCGCACAGTCTGAAACTCGTGACGCGTCGCATCGACGGACTTCGTCATCCGTTCCTTTGCATCATTGACTAGATCGTCGACCATCGCTGCCTCCTTGGTACCAGCCAGAGTGTGCCACACCGCCCCTACACGGACTGCGGATCGACGTCGACAACGACACGAGCATCTGCCGTCCGTAGCGACGCGTGCCGATCTGCCAGGACCGCATGGATGGCCCGTGCGGCGTGTTCCGCGCGCTGCGTTCGCAACAGCAGATGCGCACGATACCGGTCGCGAAGCCGAATCAGTGGCGCGGGTCCGAGCACGTCATCGTCGGGCACCATCACGGCCAAGGCGTCGGCGAGCCCGTCGAGGAACACCATCGGCGCGTCAGCCACAGGAGCATCGACCACGACGCGGACCAGGCGACTAAACGGCGGGTAGCGCAGCGCCTCGCGCCGCGCGAGCTCGCCGTCCAGAAATTCATCGACCGCATGTCTCGACGCCAACCGAACGACACGCTGTGCTGGATCCCATGTTTGCAGAATGACGCGACCACCCGAACCCTCACGACCGGCACGACCTGCGAGTTGAGCAAGCAGTGCGAACGAGCGCTCCTCGGCGCGGAAGTCGGGCATGGCGAGACCAAGGTCGGCGTCGATCACGGCAGCCAGGCGGACATCCGGAAAGTCATGACCCTTGGCCACGATCTGCGTACCAACGAGCACGGCGCGATCGGTCGAGGCAAACGTGGTTAAGACCTCTTCGAGCGCACCGACCCGCGCGGCGACATCACCATCGAGTCGCAGCACTGTCAGTCCAGCGAAGCGCTCGGCGATCTCGCTCTCGAGTCGCTCGGTGCCGGCACCAATCCGCGTGATATCAACCGCGCCACAGCCGGGGCAGCGGGTTGGCGACGGCTCGCTGTAGGCGCAGTGATGGCAGACCAGTCGCGGCGGGTGTTGATGCAGGACCAGCGACACGTCACACGAGGGACACCCAAAGCCGCGGCCACAGGCACGACAGTGCAGTGCGAGCGCAGCGCCACGGCGATTGAGGAGGATCATCGCGCGCCCGCCGTCTCGCTCGATCTCGCCGAGGGCGCTCGCAAGCGTCCGCGAAATTGGGTAGTGACCATCGCGCGAGAGGTCGACGATTTCGACGGGAGGCAACGTGCCACCCACGCGGGTTGGCAGCTTGATGTGTTCGAGCGCACGCCAGGCCTCGGGCCGCGGCGTGGCCGAGGCAAAGACCACGGCGGCGTTGGCTGCGCGTGCGCGCATCAGTGCGACGGTACGAGCGTCGTAACGCGGGTCGGATTCCTGCTTGTAGGCGATCTCGTGTTCCTCGTCGACGACGATTAGACCGAGGTCGCGCATCGGTGCGAGGATCGCCGAACGCGCACCGACGAGCACCCGCGCCTCGCCCGCCTCGAGTCGTTGCCAGACACGTGCGCGCTCGCCCTGCGCGAGGCCCGAGTGCAGCACCTCGACCAGGCTGCCAAAGCGGCGACGCACCCGCGCGGCGGTCTGTGGCGCCAACGAGATCTCCGGCACGAGGATGATCACGCCTCGCCCCTGCGAAAGCGCGTGAGCGGCCGCGCGCAGAAACACCTCGGTCTTGCCCGAGCCAGTCACGCCGTGCAGCAGCAACTCGCGGCTGCCTTCGCCGCTGCCATCAACCGCCTGCTCGAGCCGCAGAATCGCCGCGACTTGGTCTGCGTTTGGTTCGAGCGACGACTCGAGCTCCGGCTTGGGCGCATCGATCTCGACCAGCCGCCCATCGGCCAACAACTTGCGGACCGCGCCTGGCGTGGAACCAGAACGAGCAGCAATGTCGCTGAGTGGGCCAGGCGCATCGGTCACGGCTGCCAAGATCGCGGCCTGACGGACACCCTTGACGACGGCATCGGGTGCAGCCGCCAGCCAGGGATCTGGAGGCGGCGCATTGCCGGCAGGCGGTAGCACCAGCTTGAGCGCACGTGCCGGCGGTGTCGCGTAGCGATCGGCAATCCGCAGTGCAAGCTCGACCAGCTCGGGCGGCACTCGCCCACCCGTATCCACCACTGGCTTGAGCGTAATGCCCGCGGGAATGTCGTTATCGGTGGCTTCGCGGACCACGACACCGCGTTCCTGACGGCGGCCGAGCGGAATCTCCACAACGGCGCCAGCCGGCAGCGCACCGGCATACGTCAGTGGCCCCTTCAGTCCGCGCGTCGTAACGAGCGGGATGACAACGACTGCGCTAGAGCGCAGCGAGGAGCTCGTCGACCCGATCGGTGCGTTCCCACGTAAATTCGTCTCGTCCGAAGTGGCCATAGGCAGCACTGGGACGATAGACCGGGCGGCGCAGGTCGAGGTGCTCAAGGATCGCGGCGGGCCGCAGGTCGAACACCTTTTTGACTGCCTCGACGATCTTGTCCTCATCGACTGTGGCCGTGCCAAACGTCTCGACCATGACCGAAACGGGGTGTGCAACGCCGATCGCGTAGGCAACCTGAACCTCACAACGAGCGGCCAGTCCGGCAGCGACGACGTTCTTGGCAACCCAACGGGCTGCGTAGGCTGCGGAGCGGTCCACCTTCGAGGGGTCCTTGCCGGAGAACGCGCCACCACCGTGGCGGGCCATGCCACCGTAGGTGTCAACGATGATCTTGCGGCCGGTCAGGCCGGCGTCGCCCATCGGTCCACCGATCACGAAACGTCCGGTCGGATTGACGAGCAGCAGATCGGAGTCGGCGCTGAACAACGATGGATCGCAGATGTCGGCGGGCAGGAGACCCTGCACGACGTGCTTGGCCAGATCGGCCTTGATCTGAGCCTGCTCAACACTCTCGGAGTGCTGGGTGGAGATCAGCACGCGCTCGATGCCGACGGGGCGCAGATGGCCACCGTCCTCGGCGTACTGGACCGTCACCTGCGTCTTGCCGTCTGGGCGCAGATAGTCAAGCGTGCCGTCCTTTCGGACAGCGGCGAGACGTCGGGCAAGCTGGTGCGCGAGCGTAATCGGGAGCGGCATCAACTCGGGTGTCTCGGTGCAGGCGTAGCCGAACATCATGCCCTGGTCGCCTGCGCCAACCTCGTCGGCGTTGCTGCCGTCGACGCCCTGTGCGATATCAGGCGACTGGCGGTCGAGCGTGACCATCACGCTGCAGGTATTGCAATCGAAGCCCTTGAGCGCGTCGTCGTAGCCGATGTCGCGCACCGTGCCGCGTACGAGGTCGGGAATATCGATGCGTGCGTTCGTGGTGATCTCTCCGGCAACGATAACGACGCCGGTGGTGATCAGCGTTTCGCAGGCGACGCGCGACAGTGGATCCTGCTCGAGCACGGCGTCCAGCACCGTGTCGGAGATCTGGTCGGCAATCTTGTCAGGGTGTCCCTCGGTGACGGACTCCGAGGTAAACAGCATCGAATGTTCTTGCGCCACGTTGCGCTCCTTAACAGCCGAATCGTGAAGATGCGGCGGATTATCACGCGAATGCTAACGCGCGTCTCCCCGGAGCGTCGCACTTTCGGCGCGTTCTGGGGTGCGTGTGAGGTGCCCGTTAGCCGATCGAGATGAACAACGTCGCCGCGCCGGGTGTTCCCCAGGCGACAATGCCGTTGATCGCGCCGACGGCCGGTACGGCCTTCGCGCCCTTTGCGACAGCCATTTTCTGGAGCTGCGCGGCATTGACATAGGCGAGGCCGGTCACGTTCGCAGGAAGACCCGCCTGACCGGTGATTGCCTGATAGGCATCGCTACTCGTGATCGACGCAGTCGGAGCTGCGGCGAGCTGTGGCGCCGTGCCGACCGCAACAACCGAGCCGCCCGGCTGGACCGTGACGGAAATCTTCGTGGCGTCAATGGCACTCTTGGTCAGACCCTTTTCGGCACGTCCTGCACCAAGCTGCTTGGCGCTGGCGAGAGCCTTCGTGAGCGTCGTGGCAGCGGCTGTCGGATCCTGCGGCGCGAGCAGCAGGGATCCAGACGGCGTGTCTCCACCGAGCGCAACGAGTGCGTGCTCGCCGGTCAGAGCCGGGATCAGATCTGCACGAACAGAGATGCCCGTCAGCTTCTCGAGCGAGACGATCTGCTTGGCAACCTCAGGCGATTGTGCAGCGGCAACGTTGAGCACGGCGAGCAGCGATGGGCCGAGGTCGCGGAAGGCGACGAAGCCCGTGGCGTCGGCCGGAATCTGATTCGTCAACGTCGGGGCGTAAGCCGTGGGGATACGCGCGCCAAGCTTGGCCAGTGCGGCCTCATCGGCGTCGCCGGCAGCCACAACGCGCAGGCCATTACTCTCGACATGCAATGCGAGCCCAAGGCCACGGACGTCCTTCAACGTCGCCGACAGTTGCGTCAGCGCCTGGGTGGGATCGGGCATGCCCTTCGTGCTCGACTTGGGCAGCAATGTCGTGGCCAGCTGAGCGAGACCAGCAATGCGAGCCGGTGCGAGGTAGGCGACCGCGATCGAATCGGTGGGAAGCTTGGCGAGCGTAGCCTGGAACGCCGGGTCGTCCGCGAGCGCAGGCGATGTCCCGGCTTCGACGCCGAGTGCTGTCTGCAATGTGCCGCGGGAGGTGGCGCCGATCGCCGTCGAGCCGCTGATGCTGATCGCAAAGGCACCGCGCTCCCAGACAGGCGCGCCGTTGAGATCGGGGCCTTTTGTGAAGCCAGCCTTGGCCAATTCGCTCGTCAAGGCAGCACTATCGGCGGCCGTGGCAACGATCACGGCATCGGCGGAGGGCGTCGTGCCACCACTCAGGTCGATCCCGAGCAGTCCGACACTAAGATCGCCACCGAGCGCCTGCATCAACTTCGCCTGCTCAGTGCTGCCGTTGAGCTGATCGTTGAGCATCGCGATCGCCTTGTCGCCACCAGGAACCTTCGCGGCCAGCGCCTCAAGCGCCTGCCACGGTGCACCACTGCGGTCGGCGTTGACGCTCGCATAGGCCAGCGCGGTCGCTGGTACAGCGACTGCGCCCTTGGCCCTCGCCTCCGCACCAGCGGCGGCACTGCCACTGCCGAACGCGGCGATCACCGCAAACGCGAAGGCGGCGGTGACGATGGCGAGCAGGGCGATCGAACGACGTTGCGACATGGACTGAGTGTACATCTGTTTCCCTCTTCGCTCTCGGCGACGAAACGGCTTACCGGTGCCGATCGCGGAGTGCCGTCAGAAGACTAGCGACCCGCGATGCGGATCAGATTCTCGGCAAATTCGAGGTCGCGCTCGGCACGGAAACGGTTGACGCTCTCGTCGCCCGCTTCCGACTGCTCGATTCGAGCCCGGGCATCCTCAACCTTGGCCTGTGCGGCCTC
>CANKHS010000057.1 GCA_947481755.1 Actinomycetota bacterium
CGCTCCCCGGGCAGCCTCGCGCCGAGGTGCTCTTGCGTTCGGCGGTCGCCGAGCCCGCGCACGCCTATCTCTTGCACGGGCCGCCTGGCACCGGCAAGCACGATGCCTCTCGCGCCTTCGCTGCACTTCTACTCGGCTGTGATGTCCGACGAGTCGTACCGGGCAGCCATCCCGATCTGGCCATGATCGAGCCGGAGGGCGAGTCGCTGCTGGTCGACCAGATCCATGAGTTGTCGGGCGCTCTGCGCTATCGGCCGCAAGAGGCTGTGCGTCGGGTCGGCATTGTCGACGAGGCCGACCGGCTCAATCGCGATGCTGCCAACGCCTTCCTCAAGACGCTGGAGGAACCGCCGGGCGATGTCGTGCTGATTCTCGTTGCCGAGGACCTGTCGCGCGTGCTGCCAACGGTTCGTTCGCGTTGCCAGCCGATCGCCTTTCCACCTCTCTCCGCCAGCGCGCTCGCGGCACGCCTCGAGGCCGACGGTGTGGCGACCGAGTTGGCGGTCGAGCTCGGTGGTCGTGCCCGTGGCGATCTCGACTTTGCTCGTCGGTTGGCAACCGATCCCGCCGCACGCCAGTGGATTGGAGAGGTCGAGGCGCGGGTTGCGCAGGCGCTCGCAGTCGGTTTGGACCAAGAGGACGCTGCGGTGCAGGCCACGCTGGCCGGGATCAAGGCTGCGGGAGATAGCGCTCAGCAGGCGGCAGAGGCCGAGACAGCCGCGGCCCTAGAGCGCCTCGAGAAGCTGCCATCGTCGCGCGAGCTCGATCGCGAGCGCAAGCGCTTGGAGACGTCCGGTAAGACCACGGCTACCCGCCGCCGGCGTCGTGCCGAGACCGACATGATGCGTGCGGTGATTGCGACAGTCCAACTCGTGTTGCGTGACGTTCTGTGTGTGCAGGCAGGAGCGCCCGATCGCGTCGTCTCGTCGATCGAGCCGGCGACGCTGGCGGCGATTGCCGAGACGGTTTCGCGGACCCGTCTCGAGCGCGGCATCGTCGAGGTCGACCAGGTTCGGATCGCGTTGGGACAGCCAATCAACGTGTCGCTCGCCCTGGCCGCGGTGTTTGCACGCGTCCGTATGGTGCGTCGACGCGAGGTGGTGGTCGCATGATCATGGTCGGTGTGGTGTTCCAGTCGGGTGGCACGGTCGACCTGCATGACCCCAACGGGGTGGAGCTGCTTTGGAACGATCGCGTCATCTGCGAGACGGCGCGCGGCGAGGAATACGGCCGCGTCGTGCAACCCGAGCACGAGTCGACGGGCAAGGTGCCCGAGCGGGTCTTTCGTGTCTTGCGCAAGGCGACGGCCGAGGACGATGTGCGTCGGCGTCAGCAACGTGAGCAGGCATCCGAGGTGCGGCGCGTCTTCCGTCGTGCCGTCGTTGCGCGTCACACCGGCGTCAAGGTCCATGGTGCCGAGATGCCGTTTGATGGCCGGCGCGTGATCGTTGGCTACACGTCAGAGGAGCGCGTCGACCTCCAGGCGATTGCGCAGGATGTGGGTCGGCAGCTGAGTCTCCGCGTCGAGGCCCGGCAGCTCGGCCCACGCGATGGTGCGCGGATCACCGGGGGCTATGGCCTCTGTGGCGATGTGCTCTGTTGTACACGCTTCCCCGCCCATGAGCAGCGCATCACGCTGCGAATGGCGAAGGATCAGGATCTCCCTGTCAACCCTGGTCGGGTCACGGGCCTGTGTGGACGCCTGCGTTGCTGTCTCGCCTTTGAACATCCGGTGTATCGGAGCTTCCGCGATCGCGCTCCCGCGGTCGGTCGCACAGTCGACACGCCAGAGGGGCGGGGCGTCGTGCGCTCCTTGCAGGTGCCGGCAGACGCCGTCTTGGTGCGCCTGGACGACGATCGTGAGGTCTCCGTGCGGCTCGACGATCTTGCTGAGGTCGCGCGCGGCTAGGCCGCGGATTTCCGCCTCGTCGTGGTCTCGCCTAGAGTGTGTGTGCATTCCCCAAGGAGGGCCTAATGGGCGCTATCGCAGTTGGTGTAGACGGTTCGGATCGTTCGGTTCCCGCACTCGAATGGGCGGCAAAGGAAGCGGCGGCACATGGTCATGTGTTGCGCGTCTATACCGCGTGGTCGATTCCCGTCACTGCGCTCAGCCCAGGCGGTCTGCCGGCCCCCTATCCGATCGACGAGCTCGAGTCGGATGGTCGCGCCGCGCAGGACGCAGTGATCGCGAAGGCGGATATGCCTGCCGATCTGGTGATCGAACACCACATCGTTGAAGGCGGCCCAAGTGCCGTGCTGCTCGATGCGGCCAAGACGGCGGATCTCCTCGTGATCGGCTCGCGTGGACACGGTGGATTCACGGGCCTCTTGCTCGGCTCGGTCGGCAACCAGATCACGGGCCATACGAACTGTCCCGTGGTCGTCGTCCCAACCGCGCACCACTAGCCAAATGTCCAGAAGGGGTCAGGCCCGATCTGGACACACGATGGCAATCAGCTTTGTCACGACACCACCAGGCGAATGTCCAGAAGGGGTCAGGCCCGATCTGGACATTCGATGGTCAGCAACCTTGTCGTCGTAGCACGAGGCGAATGTCCAGATCGGGCCTGACCCCTTCTGGACATTCGCCTTCCTGCTGCCTAGTGCTTAGCGCCTGCAGACTTGAGGTACGCCGCATGCGCATGTCGGATCGCCGCGGCCTTTGCCCGGGCTCGCAGCTTTGCGGGTGCGATCGACCCTGAGCGGGCCGTGGCCACAGCTGTCGTGGTCGAGGCGACCTCAGTGACGCTGATCGCAGTCGGCTCGCCCGTGCCGGTTGCGCAGAAGCCGAAGGCAGCGACGCTCGTGCGTGGGGCAACCGCGGCCGCCCAGCTTGGAGCAGCCACCGTGACGACGTTGCCGCTACGGGTCAGGGTGCCGTTCCAACTATCGGTGATCTTGACGGTGCTTGGCAGCGTGAAGACCAGCTTCCAGTTGGTCGACGACCGCGTACCCGCGTTTGCGATCGTGAAGCTCCGACAGAAGCCGGCAGCCCAGGTCGAGTCCTTCACCACGGAGGCCGTAAGCGCAACCGTTCCGGGTGCCGGCGTTGGTGCTGGTGCCGGGGTTGGGGTCGGCGTCGGCGTTGGCGTCGGTGCGGGTGCTGGTGCCGGCGTCGGTGTTGGGGTTGGGGTCGTTCCGACCGTGTGGGTCGTCACCACAACGCTATTCAGCTGTCCTGCGCTCGAACCTGACACGCAGAGACCCGTATCGATGTAACTTCCTCCCGCCAGGGCCTTGGCCCAGGTCGGCAGTACCACCGAGTAGTCGTTGCCGGTATGGGTGAAGGTCCCGCCCCACGTGCTCGACACCGTGCCGCCGGTCGGGAGCGAGAAGGTGATCCCGTCAATCATCAGATCGGTCGTGGTCGCATTGCCGACGACGAACTTGCCGCACCAACCGCCCGTCCACTGCGAGTCAATCGCGATCCGGGTGCTGATTGCGCCCGGAGTTGGCGTCGGGGTTGGAGTCGGGGTCGGGGTTGGGGTCGGGGTTGGCGTTGGGGTTGGCGTTGGAGTCGGCGTGGGTGCCGGAGCCGTGCCACCATCGGCCGGTCGACGCATCAGGCGCGTCAGCAGCGCCATTTTGTCAGCGTGCACCGTGCGCCAATCGTCCTGGAGTACGCCGCCGGTATCACCGGAGTTGGGGTTCCAGGCCCAGAAGGTCCAGCTGATGCCCTGCTGCTCGAGATAGGCGGTGAACTGGTTGATCCAGCGGCCCTCGACGGTGTCGGTGCCGACGTTCTTGGCGCCGAACTCGCCGATCAGAATCGGGGCGATACCGGATTCCTTGATGTAACCGAAGCCCTTCTGCCAACGGTCAGCGAGGATCGCCGCCATGTTCGGGTCGGAGAACCAAGGCTGAGCGAAGACGCCGGGACCGTACTCATGAGGCGAGTAGACGACACGGTTAGCAATCGAAAGACGGACGGGGTTGTTACGAACACCTTCGAGGTTGCCGCCCCACCAGTGGCGGTCGAGTTGCTGTCCACCTGCGACGGCACCCTCGATGCCCTCGACGAGAACCAGCCAGTTCGGTGCGCTGGCGAGGACTGCATTGCCACCGCGCTCGGCGGCGCGACGCCAGTCGTTGGCTGCACCGGTACCCCAGGTGGCCTCACCATGGGGCTCGTTCTTGAGGTCGGCGCCGATCACGTTTGGCGTGTTGGCGTAGCGTGCTGCGAGCTTGCTCCAGGCTGCGACCCAGTTGTCCTCGGTGTAGCCGCCGACGCCGTACCAGAGTGGATTCATGTACGAATCGTCTGTGCTCGAGTGGTTGTCGAGGATGATCATCAGGCCCTGACGTCCGGCCTCCGCGATGATGATGTCCATCACCTGCTGCGGCGTCTTGCCTTGCAGGGTGGCGTTATTGCCATTGCTGTAGTCGATGCCACTCGTGGTGGTCGAGTCGAGCATTTGGAGCGAGAACGGCATGCGAATCGTGTTGAATCCCTGCGACTTGATCTGGGCCAGCATGTCCTTGTAGTCGCGAGTCCAGAGCCCGTGGGGCGCGTGGTTGGCCGTCTCGAAGCCGAACCAGTTGACTCCCTGCAAGACGACTTCCTTGCCGGCTGCATCAACGATCGCGCCGCCCTGCGTTTTGAGGGGCAGTTGAGGAGCCGCCTGTGCGGCCGTGGCCTGGATGAGGAGAAAGGCCAGCACGGCGCTGATAACTACGAGGGCTAATCGCTGGCGCAAATCTGGGCGTATCATCGAGTTCATCGTGGTGCTCCTTCGGTCGCGGACGTTTGCGACGAGTTGTCTGGAGAAGAAGACGGTTGATGTCTCATTCTCTGACGGACTCGTTGCGAAATATCCGCGCCTTCGTGGGCGGGCTCACATCGCCATCATGCGCTGCCAGTGCCATTGGCGTCCCGCCGCATGTTCGAGTACCTTCGTGGGCATGAACTTCGGTCGGATCGGCAACGTCGTGCTGGTGGCTTGCGTTGCCGCCGTGGGAGTGGTGTCGGCAACGGCCGCTGTGGCTGCCAGTGCATCCACCTACTCCCAGAGTGCGCCCCTCACACCACGGTGGCAGTGGGATCCGAACTATGGGTACTGCGGTGAGGTCAGCATGATCGTGGCCGGAATGCGCGTTGGCCAGTACACGTCGCAGTGGACCGCCCGCAGCCTCGCTGCGCCGCGCATCAATCAGACGCTTGAGGCGAGCCAACTACTGATCGGCACGTCGCCACCGGATGGCAACGCGGTCACGGCGGCTGCCGGCATGCGACTCAACCTGCTCTCGTATGACAGCGCGAATGGTGCGAGCACTCCCGCCTACCTCGCTTGGGTCAAGCAGCACTTCCTTGCTGGTAACACCGTCATCATTGGGGTGCTGAATAACGTCAACATGCTCGGCGAGTATCCACCGGGGGATACTGAGTACGACCACATCGTGCCGGTGATGGGTATCGGGTCGGACCAACCGTTCACGGCAGAGAATGCAGCCACCTACTTCCCGACGGATACGCTCACGATCAGCGACAACGGGCTCTATGTACCGCGGGGCAAGAACGTGCCCGGCAACTCGTCCGGCAATCCAAGAGGGTCGTCGCTCTACACCTACCCGTTCGCGGAGTTTCAGAAGACGCGGGCTCAGGCAAACAAAGGTCGTGGCGCTAACAGCCTCTATTCCGTAGCGATGGCCACGGGTACGAGCCTCGGAAACTACGCGGTGGCCGTCACCGGCGTCACCGACAATTCGCCCGGAGGACCGTTTGTGGTGCCGGTAGCGCTTGCCTCGACGTCGAACAACGAGGGGTTCCCAACTGCTGATCCGATGGCAAAACCACCCGCGGCCAAGCGCACGACCATCACGGCCACGGTCACCCTTCCCGACGCCACGGAGGCCTACCGGCTCTATGAGTACACGCGGTTCTCGGCGGTACCCCGAGGCAACTTCAACGCCGCTGCAGTGGCTCATCCGTCTGACGTTACCCGCAGCTGGGACATCCCCGCCGGGTCCGGGTCCACCTATACGGTCAAGCTCCAGAACGTCAGCACGGCGGGCACCTACGTGTTCCGAGCGGTGCCCGTTTCGGCACCGTAGGTACCCAGTACGACGCACGTGCTGCTCGGTCTCGTGCGTGTGCAGTAAAGTGCCGCCGTACGCCGACGTAGCTCAGTTGGTAGAGCACTTCACTCGTAATGAAGGGGTCAGCGGTTCGAATCCGCTCGTCGGCTCTGTTGCTCGGATGCAGTAGCCGCCTAACCCGCAGGGCTGGCACGGGATAGACTGCCGCGATGACTGCAGTTTCCGGAGAGAGCCAAACGAACCGCCGCTACCGCATCGCGGCCATTCCTGGAGACGGGATTGGGATCGAGACGATGGCGTCTGCGCGCGAGGTGCTTGACGTCCTGGCAAGCTCGGAGGGTTTCGGGTTCGACTGGGTCGACTTCCCCTGGGGCTGCGACTACTACATCGAGACGGGGCAGATGATGGCTGCCGATGGACTGGCGCAACTCGCCGAGACCGAGGCAATCTTTCTTGGTGCCGTTGGTCGACCCGATGTGCCGGACCACGTCTCGCTCTGGGGACTCTTGATCCCGATCCGTCGGCGCTTTGATCAGTACGTCTGCCTGCGACCAGCCCGCTTGCTCGATGGCATTGCGAGCCCGCTCGCTCCCGGCCGCGGTGCAGTCGACTTGGTGATCGTCCGCGAAAACTCGGAGGGCGAGTACAGCGAGGTTGGCGGCCGGTTCCACCATGGCCAGCCGAGCGAGATGGCGGTGCAACAGGCGATCTTTACGCGCCCCGGTATCGAGCGCATCGCGCGCTACGCCTTCGATCTCGCACGGACGCGCACGGGGCGTGTCGCATCGGCCACCAAGTCGAATGGCATCGTGCATACCCTCCCGTTTTGGGATGAGGTCGTCGACGAGGTTGCGGCTGAGTACCCCGACGTCGAGTTTGCCAAGTACCACGTTGACGCACTGGCGGCACTGCTGATCCTCGATCCAGAGCGCTTTGACGTGATCGTCGGCTCGAACCTCTTTGGCGACATCCTGTCCGACATCTCGGCCGCTCTCGCGGGCAGCATTGGCATCGCACCGTCGGGCAACATTGATCCGTCGGGTCGCTACCCCTCGATGTTCGAGCCGGTGCACGGCTCGGCGCCCGACATTGTTGGGCTCGGCATCGCCAATCCGCTGGGCCAACACTGGTCGGGCGCGATGATGCTCGAGCACCTCGGCGAGACGGCTGCGGCGCAGCGCCTGGTGGCTGCTATTGAGCACGTCGTGGCGGCCGGTACTTTGACGCCGGACCTCGGTGGTTCGCACTCAACGGCAGACGTCACTCGTGCGGTGATCGAACAGCTCGCATAGCCAGCCCGGGGGAAGAATTTTACGCGTGTCACCACTTGCGGTGGCAGGGCCTGTTGGCGAGTCCGAACGGCCAGTTTTTCTACAGCGACTACGCCAAGTATCTGCAAACGGGCCTGAAGTAACGCCTGTACGAGTGGATGTACCACCGGCTCTCCTCGCGGTGATTGCGAGGAGAGCCGTTGGCGTGTGCCGTCGCAGCGAGCGCTAGGCGCGCGCTGCGAAGACTGCGCGGGCGTGGCGGATCTTGGCGGCTTTCTCGGCTGCTCGTGCTCCGGCTGTGGTGCGCGAACGTGCGGTCGCCACTGCAGTTGTCGAGGTGGCGACTTCAA
>CANKHS010000058.1 GCA_947481755.1 Actinomycetota bacterium
GCCGCCAAGACGGGTGCCAGCAGGGGCTCGAGCTCGCGATCGATCTCGATGGCCTGTACCGTCGCTGCCGTCTGGGCCAGCACGGTCGTCAGAATGCCTTTGCCGGGACCGACTTCGAGGACCACGTCGGTGGCCAGTACCCCTGCTCGATCGACTGCCACGTGGGCGAGGTTTGGATCGCGCAGGAAGTTCTGCCCGAAGCGGGTCATGTCGCTAGACCGTAGGCCTCAGCGGCATTGCGCATCACCTGCTCGGCAAGCACGTCGCTGTCAACGCCGCGGACGGACGCGACGGCCCGGAGTGTGTCCATCACGAAGGCTGGCTCGTTCGGCGTGCCTCGATGCGGTACGGGCGTCAGGTACGGCGCGTCGGTCTCGAGCAGGATGCGGTCGTCGGGACAACGGGCTGCAGCATGCAGTAGGTCGGTCGCCTTGGGATAGGTGACGTTGCCGGCAAATGAGCACCACCAGCCGTTGGCGAGCGCCTCGTCGAGCCGGTGTGGCACCGCGAAGCAATGCAGGATCACGCGCTCGGGTCCTTCGGCAACCAGGAGACGAAAGCAGTCGTCGTCGGCATCGCGGCAGTGGATCACGATCGTCTTGTCGAGCTCACGGGTGAGCTCGAGCTGGTGACGAAAGGCAATCAGCTGAGCCTCAGGGGTGACGTGATCGCGAAAGTAGTCGAGGCCGGTCTCGCCGATCGCCACGCAGCGCGGATGCTGGGCGCGTTCACGGATCTGCTCCTCCAATTCGTCGCTCCACTGGTCGGCGCTATTGGGGTGGAGCCCGGCCGTCGTGTAGATGCCAGGCTCGGCGAGCAGCGGCGTGACGGCAGTCATCTCCTCGGCGTTAGAACCAATCGTGACCATCTGCTGGACGCCGACTTCGCGGGCACGGGCGATCACCTCGAGTGCAGCGTCAGGACAACTCGTCAGATGGGTGTGGGTGTCGATCAGACGACATCGCCCCCGAGTGGCTCCTCGATGCGCGGGAAGAGTGGCCCTGCGGGAGCAACGGCGACGCCGGCCGACAGCAGGTTTGGTGCCGCCAACTCCCAGGCGACATCGTCCGGTGCGCCGAGGGCGGTGAGGATGCGCGGCGCGCTGTCAGGCAGGACGGCCGCGAGCAAAATCGCTGCCGCCCGTGTGCCATCAGCGAGCGTGTAGAGCACCACATCGAGTTCGGCAGCGCGGGCTGGATCTTTTGCGAGCGTCCAGGGCGCCTGGTCCTCGACAAAGCGGTTGAGGTCGCGCACCACGAGCCACGCGGCATCGAGCGCTTCGGTCAACTCGAGTTCATGGATGTGGGTGGCAACGGCCTCACGGGCGGTCTCGATCGCCGCTGCGATCGAGGCATCGCAGGCCGCGCTGGGCACGATGCCGTCGCGATACTTCTCGATCATCGCGGTGACGCGATTGACGAGGTTGCCGAGGTCGTTGGCGAGTTCCGCGTGGTAGCGCTCATGCACCGCGTCATACGAGATGCCGCCGTCGCTGCCGAAGCGGACGTCACGCAGCAGGTAGTACCGCAACGCATCCACGCCATAGCGCTCGATCACGGCGAATGGATCGAGCACGTTGCCGAGCGACTTGGACATCTTCGTATCGCGAACGGTCAGGTAGCCGTGGATCATCAGCCGCTGCGGTAGCGCGCGGTTGGCTCCCATCAGCATCGCGGGCCAGATCACCGCGTGGAATTTGAGGATGTCCTTGGCCAGCAACTGCCAGCGTGGCGGCCAGTAGCGGGCGGTCAGATCCTCGCCGGGCCGCGCGTAGGTGAGGGCGGAGGCGTAGTTGAGTAGTGCGTCGAACCAGACGTAACAGGTCTGATCGGGGGCCCATGGCAGAGGCACGCCCCAGTCGATCGAGGCACGCGACAGCGACACGTCCTCGAGACCGCCAGCGATGAAGGCACGAGCCTCATTGAAGCGCGACTGCGGACTCACAAAATTGGGGTTGGCGTCGTAGTGCGCGAGCAGCGGCTCTTGAAACGCGCTCAGGCGAAAGAACCAGTTGGACTCTTGAAGCCACTCGGGCTTGGTGCCGTGGTCGGGACAGAGCCCGTCCTTCAGCTCCTCCTCTTTGTAGAAGGCCTCGCAGCCCGTGCAATAGAGCCCCTCATAGGTACCTTCGTAGACGTGACCGTTGTCCTTCAGGGTCTGCAGAAAATCCTGCACGAACGTCATGTGGCCATCGTCGGTCGTGCGAATGAAGAAGTCTTGGGTGGCGCGGACGTCGTCGGTCATGCGCAGGAAATTCGCGCTGTTGCGATCAACGAATGCCTGCGGCGTCAATCCGAGTTCGGCCGCGACGCGCGCGTTCTTGTCACCGTGCTCGTCGGTCCCGGTTAGAAAAAAGACGTCCTCGCCGCGCTGACGCATGTGTCGGGCGTAGACGTCCGCGGCGATCGTCGTATAGGCATGCCCGAGGTGTGGCTGCGCGTTGACGTAATAGATCGGTGTGGTGAGAAAGGTCGGCTGCACACCAACAGGGTATCGGCTGCCACCCAATCGCCCCGGCACCTACGGGCGGTAGAGGTCGCGAGCGGACATACCCGTCAGGCCAGCCACAAGGCGTGCTGCATCCTTCGCACCTAGACCACGTTCGCGGAGCTCGGCCAACGCCTCTTCGATCGCGGCCGTCTCTGCGGACACAGCGACGACGGCCTCGAGCACAATCGCAATCTCGCCCTTGGGCGCTGTTGCGAAGTGGGCTGCGAGCTCGGTTGCCGTTCCGCGTGCAATCTCCTCGTGTAATTTCGTCAACTCGCGACAGACGGCAACGCGACGATCAGGAGTTCTCTCGGCCAACACCGCCAGCGTGCTCGGCAGGCGATTCGGCGACTCGAAGGCAACCAGGGTGATGCCCCACGCATCGGCCGTCTCGAGCGTCTTGCTGATTGCGGCTGCGCCGCGGGGGAGGAACCCGATGAAGCCAAAGCGGTCGGTCGGCAGACCCGAGGCGACGAGTGCCGTGGTCACGGCGTCAGCGCCGGGCAACACCTCGACGGCAATGCCAGCAGCGATCGCAGCACGCACCACTGCGCCGCCCGGGTCGGAGACGAGCGGCATCCCGGCATCGGTTGCGAGGCAGACATGTTCTCCTGCTTTCAGTCGTCGCACGAGTTCTGGTATCTGTGAATCCTCTCGGTGAGCCTCGATTGACAGCATGCGTACGGTGATCCCAAGGTTGTGCAGCAGCAGCCCCGTTCGGCGCGTGTCCTCGCAGGCAACGAGGTCGCAGGCGGCGAATGCGTCGCGCACGCGCGGCGTCAGATCGTCGAGATTGCCGATCGGTGTCGGGCAGATGGTGAGGTGTCCGGGCATACGGGGAGGGTACGCGGTCGCATCAGGGAATACCCTGTGAGCTGATGTCTGATCGACCGTACAAGAAATATCAGGGCGGCAAGGCCGAACCGAATGAAGAATTCGGCGCGTCGATCGCTGCACCCGCCGCGGAACCAGAGCGCCGTGGTGCGATCGAGTTGCCGGCTGCTGGTACGCCACCACCGATTGTGCCGCCGCGGTTTCGCCTTCGCTCGGGACCTGGCTGGAGGCCCCGCCGCCGACAACCGAGGTCGCTCAAGTTCTGGGTGATTGCGATTGCAGTGATTGTCGTGTTGCTCCTCGGTGCATGGCTTGCCTTAGGACTCTTGGCGGTGCGAAGTTCAATCTCGCAGGCCAATGATCGACTCGACCCGCGGGCGCGAGCTGCGCTCTCGCCATCGGGTTCGATCCTGTCCGATCCCACGGCGATTCTCGTGATGGGTGTCGATGAGCACGCGAATTCCGACACGTTGCAGGTGGTCCGCTTCGATCCGCAGCAACAGCTGGTGGCGACGCTCGCGATCCCACGCGACTTGCGTGTGGCGGTGCCTGGCTACGGCGACACCAAGATCAACGCAGCCTATGCCGGTGGTGGCGCCGCATTGGCGATCCAGACGGTATCGGCCTATACCGGGTTACAGATTGATCATGTCGTCGTGATCGATTTCAACGGCCTGGTTGGGCTCGTCGACGCCGTCGGCGGCATCACGATCGACAACCCCCACAACATCCGGTCAATTTTCGATGCCACACTGGTCAAGTTTCCCGCCGGCACGATCACGCTTAACGGCACCGAGGCGCTGGCCTATTCGCGCGTCCGCAAGAACATTCTGAATCCCTCGGACTCGGATGTTTCGCGTGGTCAACGCCAGCAGGCCGTCATCCAGGCCCTGCGCTCCAAGTTGCTCAGCCCTGGCGGCATCTTGCGGCTGCGTTCGGTTGCCGGCTCGATGAACGGTGCCTTCGCCACCGATTTGACGTTCGGGCAACTGTTCCAGCTTGCCTACGTCGATCAGCGCGCCTCGCGCCGTCTGCGCTGCAACCTCGGCGGCACGCCTGCACCGATGGATGGGCAAGACATGCTGATCCCGGACGGGGCTGGCAACCGTCGCGTGCTCGGAGAATTTCTGGGCAACCAGGCGGTGCAGCCGGCGGCCTCGCGGTCGATGTTCGCTGCGCAGTGCCGTACGACGTAAACCGGATTGCAACCCATGGGGTGTCAGTACCTCGAAATACTGCACGTGGGCGTCGCACGCTGCCTGACTACCCATGCTGCACTGCCAACGACCACGATCGCTTTGCGTTATGACCAGTCTGGTCGCTGCGATCGTGGCAGTGACGACAGCATTCGTATGTGATGTTGCGGTGGCTCAGACTCCACCTCAGGCTCACGTCGTCGTCGTCAAAACGGCGTACCGCGCATGGAATGGTGATCTCCGAAAGCTGCACATCGCCTATCCGTCGGGGTATCCCGAGTCGCATCCGAACGAGCGATTGCCACTCGTGATCTCGCTGCATGGTGCCGCGGGCGGCGCTAACTGTGACAAGTCGTTTGGGAAGACGCCAGCGCGTTTCGGGTTTGTCGTCGCCTGCCTTGAGGGTCAGGGCGCCGCGACGCGATCGTTCTCCTACGGCGCACCGGGGCAGATTCGTGACCAGTTGCGCGTACCAGCGCTTGTCCACATGCGCCTGCCGCGCCTGCGACTTGACCCGCGTCGCGTGATCATCGTCGGGGCCAGTATGGGTGGCCTGGAGGCGCTGCTCGCGGCTGATCTCGACCCACAATTGTTTGCGGCCGTCGTCGCACTCGATGCCCCTGTCGACTTGGCCGCGCATTATCGGAACGTCGCGCCTGCGGGTGAGCCGAACATGAAAACGAAGGCGATGCTGGCGGAGTGTGGCGGAACGCCCGAGGTCGCCGGCGATTGTTACGCGACGCGGAGCCCACTCGAGAACATGACGCGATTCGGTGATACCCGGATCCCGTTGATCCTCTGGTGGAGCGCACGTGATTCGATCGCTGGCTCGCACGATGAGTCACCGGCCTACCTCGCAACGATGCAGGCCGACTTTCCGTGGCATCCGGTGTACGCCCGCATCGGCGCATGGGAACACGGCAGGGCCTGGTGGAGTCATGGGCGCCTCTGGTTGCGCGATGCGCTCGCCTTGGCGACTGCGAACCCGCAACGCCGCGGCGCAGAGTTCGGGTAGCATCCGGGCGTTCGGCGGAGTAGCTCAGTTGGTTAGAGCAGCGGAATCATAATCCGCGTGTCGTAGGTTCGAGTCCTACCTCCGCTATTGCTGTTTGGGGCATTCGGCGGCGCGGCATCGTAGGCTTTCACGATGGAATCGCTCGACCGTCGTATTCCCGGCCCGGCCCTGATGGGTGTTGTCAATGTCACGCCCGACTCGTTCTCGGATGGCGGGCGCTTTGACGATCGTGACGCGGCGATCACGCAGGGACTGCTGTTGGCGGAGCAGGGCGCCGCGTTTATCGATGTGGGTGGCGAATCTGCTCGACCAGGTGCAGAGCCGATTTCGGAGCAGGAAGAACTCCGTCGGGTGATCGATGTCGTGCGGGGGATTCGTGCCGGCACGACACGGCAGATTTCGATTGATACGAAGAAGAGCACCGTCGCCGAAGCGGCGATCGCGGCCGGGGCCACGATGGTCAACGACATCACTGCGTTGACCTTCGACCCGCGCATGGTCGCGGTGGTGCGCGATGCCGAGGTCGACATCTGTGTGATGCACATGCAAGGCGACCCGCGCACGATGCAGGACAACCCGCAGTACGACGACGTCGTCGTTGACGTCAGCACGTACTTACGGGAGCGCGTCGAAGCGTTGGTGGCGGACGGCATCGCGCCCGAGCGCATCTGCGTCGACCCAGGCATCGGTTTTGGCAAGACCAGCGACCACAACTTCGCCCTGCTGGCCGCGACCTCGACGATCGCGACGGCGACTGGCTGTCCGGTCTTGGTGGGTGTCTCGCGCAAGCGGTTTCTTGGCGACCTGGTGGGTGACCCTCAGCGCGATCGCACGTTTGCGTCGGTCGCAGCAGGCTTGGCGGCCGTCGAACGTGGGGCCTGGGTGTTGCGCGTCCACGACGTGCTGGCGCACGCTGACGCACTCAAGGTGCTGCGCGCGGTGCGTGCGGGTGGCATGGTGCAGGGATGACCCGCGAACTCGGTATCCGCATCGAAGGCATCGAGGTCTTCGCCTTCCATGGTGTCCTCCCCGAGGAAAAGGTGCAGGGCCAGGAATTTGTCTTCGACGTCGAGCTCGTACCCAACTCGGATCGCGCCTGCGATACCGACAAGCTGGACGATGCGGTCGACTACGGCGCGATTACCGAAGCTGTCGTTGCGATTGCGACGGCCGAGCCGGTTGACCTGATCGAGCACCTTGCCGATCGGATTGCCAGCGACCTGATCGCGCGGTTCCCAATCGAACGCGTGACGGTCAGCGTGCACAAGCCGCACGCGCCGATTCGTGCCGCCTTTGGCGATGTCATCGTCACGGTTACCCGCACGGCATGATCGCGGCACCAGCCGTGGTCGGTCTTGGTGGCAACGTCGGCGACGTGCAGGCGGCCTTTCGTCGCGCGCTCCAGTCGCTCAATCAGGCCGACGGTGTGCGTGTGATCAGTGTGTCGTCGCTGCTCCGCACCGCGCCGGTGGGTGGGCCGGAACAGGACGATTTTCTCAACGCGGCCGCGTTGCTCGCCGTCGAGCTCGAGCCAACAGACTTTTTGGCTGTCTTGCAGGCAATTGAGGTCGACGCGGAGCGCGTACGCGCCGAGCGCTGGGGGCCTCGCACGCTCGACCTCGATCTGCTCTGGTGGGCTGATACAGCGATTGAGACCACGGCATTGACGGTGCCGCATCCGAGGCTGGTCGAGCGCCGCTTTGCCCTGCAACCGCTGGTCGAGGTCGCCCCGAGTGCGCTCGCGAGCGATGGTCGTCGCTACGCCGACATCCTGTTGACTCTCCCCAGCGAAGGGGTGGAGGTGATCGGTGGACCGTCACTCGTCTACGATCCCACTTCGACTGATAACGGAGGGAGTGAGTCGTGTCGCACCTAGAAGATCTTGAGGAGTACGACGCCGAGCTCGAGTTGACGCTCAAGCGCGAGTACGCCACTGTCTTTGGCCTGTTTCGCTATTGCGTTTTGACGCAAGAGGCGACGTACCTCTGCAACAAGCTGGATATGAAGATCGAGCATCAGCCGTCCTACCCGCTGTTTCATCTGCGCATGGAGGACGTCTGGGTCTGGGA